>DASTLK010000814.1:0-1678 GCA_035715025.1 Vicinamibacteria bacterium | reverse complement strand
GCGGAGGCGCTGCCGCTGCTGGAGAAGGTGATCGCGGCCGCTCCCGGCGCCGTCGACGCCTACAAGGAATCCGCGCGCGCGAAGATCGCCACCGGCCGGGGCGCGGATGCGCTCGGGGATGCGTCCACCGCCGCCGCCCTGGCCGAGAACGACCCCGACGCCGCCCGGGTCGTGCAGGAGGCGACCGTCGCCAAGGCCCTCTCGTACGTGGCGCAGAACCAGCCCGACCTCGCCATCCAGGACCTCGTGGCCCTGCGCGACAAGAATCCGGACCTGGCCGTGGCCCACCTGGGCCTGGGCCGCGCGTACGCGGCCAAGCGCGACATCCCCGCCGCGATCGCGGAGCTGCAGAAGGCGGTGGAGCTCGATCCCGGCAGCGCGGAGGCGCAGTACCAGCTCGGTTACGTGCAGCACATGCTCAAGCGCGACGCGGCGGCCGCGGTTGGCCCCTACGAGAAGGCGGTGGCGGCGGAGCCGGCCAACGTCGACTATCGTGTCCAGCTCGGCGCCGCTCTCGCCCAGGCCAACCAGGCCGACCGCGCGGTCACGGAGCTGACCAAGGTGACGAGCTCGCCCGATTACAAGCGCGCGGACGCGTGGATCTACCTGGGCCAGGCCCAGGTCAGCGCCAAGCGCTACAAGGACGCAATCGCGGCCCTGGAGAAGGCGGGGGCGGTTGCCCCGAACAACATGCAGGTCGAGACGCTCCTGGCCTGGGCCTACTTCGGCCTCAAGGACTCGAAGAACTTCATCGACCACGGGCGCAAGGCGAAGGCTCTCGGCCAGAAGGAGCCGACGCTGATCGGCTACCTCACGCGGATCGAAGGGGGAGAGCTGATCAAGTGAGGCCCGCGCGCGCCGTCGCCGCCACCGTCTTGGGTCTCGTGCTCGTGGCCTGCGGGATGGGCAAGCCCGCGCCCGCGCCCTCGCCGTCGGGGATCGGCGCCGTGGTGAAGGCGATGGAGCAGGACATGAACACGCTGCACGAGGCCAATGCCGCCGCCAACGAGGTGATCCGCGCCGCCGGCGACTGCGACGCCGCACGGCCGCTCATTCCCGCCGCCAACGCGCGCCTGGACGAAGCCCAGCGCAAGGTGCAGACCTCGACGGGCCAGCAGACCCTCGACGCGCTGCGCAAGAAGGTGCGCGAGGTCGCGGAGAACTGTCCTTAATCTCAGGGGGAGAACTCACGCTTCACCCTGAGCAGCGTGAGCTCCCCCCCTGAAACCCCCCACCGCTGCGCCGCCGCTGCGCGGCGCCGCGCTCCTGGTCGGCTCGTCGCCGCGAACTAAGCTGCGGCGGCGGCGCTCTCGCGGTCGGGAGCCGCGCGCATGAGAACGACGTGGAGGACGAAGGACACGCCGAAGCCCACGAACCAGGCGTAGTTGTAGAGGGGCTTCAGCACGGGGATGACCAGGCCGCCCCAGGCCAGCGCGCATCCCGCGAGCGTGGCCACGATCGCCCGCCAGTTCCAGCCGCCGTACGCGCCCTCCGCGAGGTACAGGTCCTCGAGGCGCAGCCGCTTGCGGCGCACGATCCAGTAGTCCGCGATCAGCACGCCCGCGATCGACCCCAGCCCGCCGGAGTAGCCGAGCAGCCACGTGAAGATGTAGCCGGACGGATCGGCGAGAAGCTTCCAGGGCATCATCGCGATCCCGAGCAGGCCGGTGATGAGCCC
>DASTLK010000813.1:0-2512 GCA_035715025.1 Vicinamibacteria bacterium | reverse complement strand
CGTCCCCCCACTCGGTGAGGACGGCCTGCAGAGCGGCCCGCTCCTCGTCGCCAGCACGGGCCATGCGCAGTATTGGGAAGTCCAGGCCACCGGGCGCGTCAAGTGGGGCGACGCGAACCAGGTCTTCCTGAGTTACGTGCGGTCCCGCAGCCGGGGCGAGCTCAACGAGTTCGGGACCCTCTTCCACTCCACCGATACGCCGCTCCTCCAGCCCGCGGTGACGTCACCGCTCGAGGCGGACGTCCCGCATCGGGTGTTGGCCTGGGGCACCGCCTGTCTCCCCCTCGGCCTCACGGTCTCTCCTGCCCTCGAGTGGCGCTCCGGGTTCCCGTACTGGGTCCTGGACTCGCGCGGATTCATGGTGGATCCGGCGCGCCCGCGTTCTTATCCGCCCTTCCTTTCCCTCGACGCCGCGATCTCCGATACGTTCCGCATCAAGTCGCACCGGGTGCGGTTGGAGGTGCAGCTCTTCAACGTGACCGGGCACTTCAACCCTCGCGACGTGTACGCGGTGGCGGGATCGTCGCGCTTCGGCGCCCTCACGAACAGCGTGGGGCTCGTCACGCGCGGGGACATCGCGATCGACTGGTAGCGCCTCACCCGCGCCGCGCTGCCATCGCCGCCTCGTACTCCTGCCTCACCCGCTGCGTCAGGACCTCCCAGTCGAACTCCTCCGCCCGCCGCCGGTTGATCGCGCCCATCCGCCGCCGCTCCGCGGAAGGGGTGGCGGCCAGGGCGCGGAGGGCGTCGGTCAGCGCCTCGACGCTCGCGGGGGGCACGAGACGAGCGCCCTCCCGCGCGACCACTTCGCGATAGCCGGCGATGTCCGAGCAGACGACCGGACACCCCACTGACATCGCTTCGAGCACGACGATGCCGAAGGACTCGCGGCCCGTCGCGGGCGACACGAACACGTCGCAGGCCCGGTAGTGCTCGGCCAGGTCCTCCTCCACGGAGACCACGCCGTGGAAGGTGACGCCGTCCACGGCGGGGGCGGCGGCGGGTCCGGCCCCGACGACATCGAGGGTCACGGGCACGCCTTCCTTCCGTAGCCGGCGATGGGCCTCGAGCAGGAGCGGCAGCCCCTTGCGATCGTCGCGCCAGTTGCCGACGAAGAGCAGCCGAGTCGCGGCTCCGTTCGCATCCGAGGGCCGGGGAGATGGGTGGAAAACGGCGGTGGGAACCCCGTTGGGAATCACGGTCAGGGGACCGGTCCACCTGCGAGAGGCGAACGCGGCGGCCGGCGGCGAGACGGCGATGCCGCGATCGATGCGGCCCACCGCGCGCGCCAGCCCGCGGCGCACGTATCCCAGCACCGGCGACTCGTCCTCCGCGTACATGTGGAAGGTGGCGACGTGGGCCGCCGCCGGCGTCATCCACATCGCGTAGTAGGTCAGGAGCGGCACGTAGGGCTCGTGCACGTGTACGACGTCGAACGGGTGCGCGTCGAAGAAGCGTCGCAGCGTCCAGGGCGGCGTAAAGAGCGCGAGGCGATTGGACGCGCCGTTCGCGGGGACGTCCACCACGCCCCCGAACCCGCACACGCCCTCCACGCGGGCGCCGGAGCGCAGCGGGCCGAGAACGGTCACCTCATCGCCGCTTCGCCGCAGGCCTTCGGCGAGATGAAGGACATGGCGCTTCACTCCACCCTCGTCGGCGAGGTCGTACGGCGTCACGATCCCGATGCGCAAGGTCAGGCCGCCGGCGGCTCCCGCTTCACCGGCGCGCCTCGATCGCCTCGAGGAAGCGCTCCGCGACCCATTTGTTCCCCTCCTGGGCGAGGTGGATGCCGTCGACGAGGAGCGACGGTGGGATCTCGGCGAGCTCGACGAGGGCCAGCCCGCGCTCGCGAGCCAGCCGGCGATAGGTGTCGTTGAGGATCACGATGGTCTCGTTCATCGTCCACGGCTCGCGCGGCGCCCCGAAGCCTCGCTTGCCGGGAAGCGTCGCCAGGTAGACGAAACGGCCGGCCGCCGCGCACTGGTCGAGCACGGCCTGGCAGGCGGAGATGATGTCCTCGAGCAGGCGGCCCTTCCAGGCGTCATTGGTCCCTGCCCACAAGCACACCTCGGCCGCTTCCGGCACACTCAGGAGCTCGCGGTAGTTCCGGCGCCAGATCTCGGCCCATCCCTCGCCGGGCACCCCGAAGTTCATCGTGATCCACGTCTGCTGGTGCCGCTCCGACAGGCGGCGGCCAAGGAACAGGGGGTAGCTCATGCCGTCCGGATCGCGGGAGCCGAACGTGAGGGAATCGCCCTGGCAGGCGATGACACCGTAGACCCGCGCGCGGCGAGGAGGTGGTTCCGGTTGGATCTCAGTCATGCACGCTCGACCGGCCTGATTCGCCCCCGACGACGTCATCGATTCTACGCGGTCGCACCGCTGGGCCCTGGCCGCGGGAAGCCCGAGCTGCTTCGCACCTGAACGCCGCCGGAACGGAACCGGGCCGCGAGTTCCCGCGGCCGCGTTGACGACCGCCGGCGGTTCCGGTACTCTCCGCGCACTCTTACCG
>DASTLK010000812.1:0-6567 GCA_035715025.1 Vicinamibacteria bacterium | reverse complement strand
GATCTCGTAGACCTTCTCCAACCCGCCCACGACCAGCCGCTTGAGGTACAGCTCGGGCGCGATGCGCAGGTAGAGGTCCATGTCGAGCGCGTTGTGGTGCGTCACGAACGGACGTGCCACCGCCCCCCCGGCGATCGGCTGCATCATCGGGGTCTCGACCTCGACGTACCCGTGCCCGTCCATGAAGCGCCGGATCTCGGCCACGACCTGGCTGCGCGCCACGAACGTGCGCCGCACGTCGGGGTTGACCATGAGGTCGAGGTAGCGCTGGCGGTAGCGCGCCTCCACGTCGGCCAGCCCGTGCCATTTCTCCGGCGGAGGCAGGAGGGCCTTGGACAGGAAGGTCAGCTCCCGCGCCTGCACGCTCAGCTCGCCCTTGCGCGTGCGCATCACCGTGCCCGCCACGCCGAGGAAGTCGCCGCGGTCGACGAGCTCGAGCAGCCGGTAGCCCTCCTCCCCCACGTCGTCCTGGCGCACGTAGACCTGCAGGCGGCCTTCCCCGTCGGAGAGGGTGAGGAAGGAGGCCTTCCCGTGCCCGCGCTGCGTCATCACGCGGCCGGCGATGCGGACGGAGAGAGAGAGCCGGTCGAGCTCTTCCAGCGAGCGGTCGCCGTGCGCGGCCACGATCTCGGCCAGCCCGTGCGTGCGGTCGTAGCGATTGGGATAGGGATTGATGCCCCGCGCGCGCAGGCCGCGCGCGCGCTCCCGGCGCTCGGCCGACTCCGCCGGCCAGCCCTCGACGGGAGGATCCCCTCCGGCCCCGCCCTCGTCAGTCATGCGCCTTGCCCTTCTCCTTCTTCGGCCGCTCGCCGCCCGCGCGCGAGCGCGCCTCCCCCGCCGGCTCGTTGCGCACGCGCGCCTTGATGGCATCCAGGATCCCGTTCACGAAGGGAGGCGAATCCGCGGCGCTGAAACGCTTGGCCAGCTCCACCGCCTCGTCGATCACGACCGACGAGGGCGTCCCCGGCTCCCGCAGGAGCTCGTAGACGGCCAGGCGGAGGATGTTCTTGTCGATGGCGGCGATGCGGTCGAAGCGCCAGTTGTGGCTGGCCCGGGTGATCTCCTCGTCCAGGCGGGCCAGGTCGCCCTGGGCGCCCCGGGCCAGACGCTCCGCCATCGCCCGCGTCTCGTCCGTGCTCGTCCGCACCTGCCAGAAGAGCCCGGTCACGCGGTCCATCGGCTCCCGCGTGATGTCCCACTGGTAGAGCATCTGCAGCGCGCACTCGCGTGCCTTGGTTCGCTTGCCCATGGATCCTTTAGACCTAAACGATCTTGCGGCCGCGCCGGGCCGGCCGCGCCCGCAGCGATTGGAGCAGCCGGGCCGTGGCCACCGCCGCCCGCGCCGCTTCCCCGCCCTTGTTCTCCGGCCCGGGGGCGGCGCGCGCGTGCGCCTGCTCCTCTTCGGAGACGGTGAGCACGCCGAACCCGACCGCGATTCCGGTCTCGCGCGCGACCGCGGCCAGCCCCGCCGACGCCTCCCGCGCGATGTGCTCGTAATGGTCCGTCTCGCCGCGGATGACCGCCCCCAAGGCCACCACGGCGTCCCAGCGTCCCGACCGCGCCGCCACCGCCGCCGCGACGGGCAGCTCGAAGGCGCCGGGCACGTCCACCGTGGTCACGTCCGCGGCCCGCGCGCCCAGCGCGCGCAGCGCGTCCTGCGCGCCCGCCACGAGGCCGTCCACGACCACCTCGTTGAACCGGGATCGCAGCAGGATCACGCGCAGTCCCCGCGCGTCGGGGCGCGCGGAGGAGGACGGTTTTGTCACTTGCCCTGGAAGCGCGGCGGCCGCTTCTCGAGGAAGGCTTTCGTGCCCTCCTTCATGTCCTCGGTCGTGCAGATCAGGCCGAAAAGGGTGGCCTCCTGGTGCTGAGCCTCGCCAAACCCCATCTCCAGCCCGTCGTGGACCGCTTCCAGGGTGAAGCGGAGGGAGAGGGGCCCGTTCGCGATCATCTTCCGCAGCAGGGCTTCGGCTTCGGGGAGGAGCTTCTCCCGTGGGACCACACGGTTGACGAGGCCGATGCGCAGCGCTTCCGCGGCGTCCACCATCTCGCCCGTCAGCAGCATCTCGAGGGCGCGGCCCTTGCCCACCAGCCGCGGCAGCCGCTGGGTGCCCGCGTAGCCGCACATGATGCCGAGTTTGACCTCGGGCGTGCCCAGCTTCGCGTTCTCGGACGCGATGCGCACGTGGCAGGCCATGGCCAGCTCGCAGCCGCCGCCCAGCGCGAACCCGTTCACGGCCGCGATCACGGGCTTGCCCAGGCGCTCGATGCGATCCAGCACGCGCTGTCCGCGGACGGAGCGCGCCTTGCCGTCCACCGGGCTCTGCGTGGCCAGCTCCGCGATGTCCGCGCCGGCCACGAACGCTTTCTCGCCCGCCCCCGTCAGGATCACTCCGCGCGTGGCGGGGTCGGCGGCGAGAGCGGCGAAGGCCGCGTCGAGCTCCTCGACCGTGCGGTCGTTCAGGGCATTGAGCTTGTCCGGGCGGTTGACGGTGACGAAGGTGATGCCGTCGCGGGTCTCGACGAGGAGGTTCTGATCGCCCATCGGCTACACCAGCCCCGCGACCGGCCGCGGCGGCTCCTGCGAGTAGTCGTAGAAACCGCGGCCCGTCTTCCGCCCATAGAGCCCGGCCTGGACCATGCGCTTGAGGAGCGGGGGCGGGGCGAATCGCTTCTCGCGGAACTCGTCGAACATGATGTTCGCGATCGAGTACGTGGTGTCCAGCCCCACGAAGTCGAGCAGGGTGAGCGGGCCCATGGGATGGCCGCAGCCCAGGCGCATGCCTTCGTCGATGTCCACGATGGACCCCGCTCCCTCCTCCAGGGCGCGGATGGCGTCGAGGAGGTAGGGCACGAGCAGGCGGTTCACGACGAAGCCCGTCTTGTCGGAGGCGCGCACCGGCGTCTTGCCCAGGCTGGCCGCGAAGGCCGCCACCTCCTCGTACACGGCGGGATCGGTGAGGGGCGAGCGCACCACCTCGACCAGCTTCATCAGGGGAACGGGATTGAAGAAGTGGAGGCCCACGAAGCGCGAGGGACGCTTGGTGGTGGCCGCCATCTCGGTGATGGAGAGGGACGAGGTGTTGGAGGCAAAGATCGCTTCCGGCCGGCAGGCGGCGTCGAGGGCCTGGAAGACCTGACGCTTGACGTCGAGGCTCTCCGTGACGACCTCGATCACGAGATCGCACTCCCCCATGCGGCCAAGGTCCGTCGTGCCTTTCAACCGGCCGAGGACCTCCGCCTTGCGCTCCGGCGTGACCTTGCCCTTCTCCACGCCCTTGGCGAGGAAACGTTCGATGTTGCCGAGGCCCTTCTTCAGGAAGCCTTCGTCCACCTCGCGCACGAGGACCTGGTATCCCGCTTCCGCGCACACCTGCGCGATGCCGGAGCCCATCAAGCCACACCCGACCACGCCGACCCTCGACACTTTCAGGGGGGTACTCATCGCGCACGCACCCCCCTGCGCCTTCGGCTACCCCCCCACACGCTCGCGCCGAAGTGAATCCGGCGCTCGGTGCTCGCCATCACGCCTCCCTCTTGATCACCATCGCGATGCCCTGGCCGCCGCCGATGCAGGCGGTGGCCAGACCGTAGGTGCCACGGCGGCGGCGGAGCTCGTGCACCAGGGTGAGGAGGAGGCGCGTGCCCGTGGCCGCCAGCGGGTGGCCGAGCGCGATGGCGCCCCCGTTCACGTTGGTGCGCTCCCGATCGAGGCCCAGCTCCTTCTCGACCGCGAGGTACTGGCCGGCGAAGGCCTCGTTCACCTCCACGAGGTCCATGTCCCTCAGGGAGAGACCGGCACCTTCCAGCGCCCGGCGCGACGCGGGCACGGGACCGATGCCCATGACCTCCGGGGGCACGCCCGCGACCGCCCACGACACGACGCGCGCGAGCGGCCGGAGCCCGCGGCGCCGTGCCTCGTCCTCGTGCGCCACCACGAGGGCGGCCGCGCCGTCCACGATCCCGCTCGCGTTGCCGGCGGTGACGAGGCCGTCCTTGCCGAAGGACGGCTTGAGGGCAGTCAGCCCCTCGAGCGTGGTGTCCGGACGCAGGTGATCGTCCTCCTCGACCCGGATCGTCTTGCGTCCCTGGGGCGCGTCCACGGGCACGATCTCGTCCTTGAACACACCGCGCGCCCTCGCGCCCGCCGCCGCCTTCTGGCTGCGCAGCGCGTAGGCGTCCATGTCCTCGCGCGAGATGGCGTGCCGCCGGGCCAGGTTGTCGGAGGTCTGCGCCATGTAGAGGCCGCAGTGCGTGTCGAGGAGCGCCACCATCAACGAGTCCTCGAGCTTGCCTTCGCCGAGGCGCAGGCCAGTGCGTGCGCCGCGGATGACGTGCGGCGCCTGCGTCATGTTCTCCATGCCGCCGGCGAGGGCGAGGCGCGACTCGCCCAGGCGGATCATCTGGGCGGCCGAGATCACGGCCTGGATCCCCGAGCCGCACAGGCGATTCACGGTCAGCGCGGGCACCTCGACGGGCAGGCCGGCCTTCAGCCCGACGTGCCGGGCGCCGTAGATCGCATCGCCGGAGGTCTGCAGGGCGTTGCCCATGACGACGTGATCGACCCAGCCCGGCTGCGCTCCTGCGCGCTCGAGCGCGGCCGCGGCCGCCTTGGCGCCCAGCTCGATGGCGGAGACGTCCTTGAACGCGCCCACGTACTCGGCCATGGGCGTGCGCGCGCCGCCCACGATCACGACTTCGTGCGATGACATAAACCTCAACTATAGCATGTGCTTGACGGCCTTCCGGGCCCGGAATAGGCTCCGGAGAGCGATGCTTTCACATCCGATGCGCGCGCTCCGGACGACCTCCGGCGCGAGGGCGCGGGCCGCCGGCGCGATCCTGGCCGTCGCGATCGCCTCCTGCAACACGCAATACCCGAATCCCTTCGAGAACGCGAACCAGATGGTGCCCCCGCCCACGGCGGCCAAGATCGTCTTCACCGCGAACACGTACGCGACGCAGCCGGGCGGCGGGCTCGATCTCTTCGCGATGGAGGACACGGGGGCGGGCGTTACGCGCCTCACCTTCTGCAACACCGCCGACCGGCGCTGCGACTACCTCGAGGCCATCCCCGGCCCCGACCGGACGCGCCAGGCCGTGCGGCGGGTCCTGGACAGCGACGGTGACGGGAAGATCACCGCCGCGGACGGTACGTCGCTACGGATCGTGGACCTCAGCCGAGCGGTCGAAGGCGAGCTCGTGGCCGGCAACGCGCGCGTCTCGGGAGCGGACTGGTCGCCCGGCGAGGAAGTCCTTTATTACAGCGCGGCCGCCTCCGCCACCGACGACGACCTCTTCCAGATCACGAGCAACGGCCAGTCCAACCAGAACCTCACCTCGACCGCCGGGCTGCGGGAGCGCCGGCCGCGCTTCAACCTCGGCGGGACCGCGCTCGCCTTCGAGCGCATCGACGCCACCGGACGAGGCCAGATCTGGGTCGCCACATCGCTAGGGTTGCGCGCGCTGACGCCGGGCGGGACCGCCGGGGCCGCCCTCGCGGGCACGCCGTACATCGTCGGATCCGAGGCCGATCCCGTCTTCTCGCCGGACTCGAAGTTCGTCCTCTACCGGCAGCTGGTGGCCACGGGCAACGGCGGCCTCGGCGCCTGGGACCTCATGACCATTCGCACCGACGTGACCGCGCCCACCCCGACCCCCCTCGTCACGGGAGGGGGCGCCTTCCGCGGGGCGGCGGATTGGGGCGCGACCGGGATCCTCTTCGTCGAGACGGTCTCCGGATCGGGGCCGCAGATCGTGTTCGTCGACGCCAGCGGCGGAGGCCGCAAAGTGCTGATGACGGCGGGCGCGGGCTTCGACATCGCGTTTCCGCACTGGCTCAAGTAACCATCACCCGTTCCTTCGCGAACATCCCTTCCTCGTAAGCAACGATCTTCCCCGCCACCGCCGAAGCGGCTACGGTGAGGGGTGAGGCCAGATACAAGCGGCCCGGGCCCGAGCGGTTCTGGTAGTTGCGATTGATGGCGGAGACGGTGACCTGCTCGGGCGACGACGACACGCCCGGACCGCAGCCGATGCAGGCTCCGCAGCCCGGATGGATGACGCGCACGCCCGTCTTCTCGAAGACGTCCACGTAGCCTCGGCCGCGCGCGTACGCTTCGACCGACTCCGAGCCGAACTGGATGTAGAAGTCCACGCCCGGCCGGACGGCCCGCCCCGCGTCGAGCGCTTCCTTCATGACCTGGGCGTACATGTCGAGGTCGGCTTCCTTTCCCGCGGTGCAGCTTCCGCCGTACGCGATGTCGATGCGCACCTCGCCCAGGTCGGCGATCACCGCGCCGTTCGTCGGGTCCGAGGGGATGCCCTTGGCCTGGTCTCCCGGCGTCGCGACCATCGGGCGGATCTGTCCGAGGTCGATCGTGTGCACGCCGCCCGCGTACTCGGCCCCGGGGTCGGGTCGGACGATCTTGCGACGCAGCTCCTCCAGGGAGGCGCCCGGTCGGCGGGCGGCGATCCAGCGCAGCGTCTCCTCGTCCGCCTCGACCACGCCCGCCTTGGCCGAGCACTCCGTGGCCATGTTGGCGAGGGTGGCGCGCTCGTCCGGCG
>DASTLK010000811.1:0-4988 GCA_035715025.1 Vicinamibacteria bacterium | reverse complement strand
GGGCTCCAGCCCCGCCAGCGGCTCGCGGAAGACCCCGATGGCCTCGATGAGGCGTACCGCCTCCGCGCCGATCCCTTCCGGCGGGCGAAAGAACACGATCTCGACGGGCAGGCGGCGGCCGATGCGGTCGAGCCGGCCGATGCGTTGCTCGACCACGACGGGGTTCCAGGGCAGGTCGAACAGCACGAGGCGATGGCAGAACTCGAAATTGCGGCCCTCCCCGCCGCACTCGGTCGAGACCAGCAGGCTGGGCCCCTGCGCGCGCCGGAACTGCGCGACCTCGATGTCGCGCCGCGCGGAGGAGAGCGCCTCGTGGAACACGCCCGTGGCCAGCTGCGCGCGGTGGCTCAGGACGGTGCGCAGCATCTCCAGCGTCTCGCGATGGGCGACGAAGACGAGCGTCTTCTCTCCCGCCTCCTTCCAGAGGCGGGCCTGGCGCGCGAGCCAATCCACCCGCGGATCGGCGGCGTCGGCGGCCTCCGCCTGCGCACGCAGCGCGCTCTCGCCGGCGGCGAGCAGAGCCGTCAGCGCGGCGCCGGAGCCGAGCGCGCGTTGGATGCGGTCGACCTTCTGGCGGCGCGAGACGGGATCGCTCGCGGGCGCACGGCGCAGGGCATCCTCGAGACCAAGGCGCAGGCTCCCGCCGCCGGCGTCGCTTGGCGCCGCGGGGAGGGCCCGGCGCGGGGGCAAGCCCCCGATGTCCGCGCGCCGGGTCGAGCTCGTGCACGGAGGCAGCGGGTCCGCGCGCGAGAGTCGCGCCTCGAAATCCTCCTCGTCCGGGAACTCCTCCGGACGCAGGAGCTGCAGCAGTCGGAAGAACCCGTGCACGTCGTCCTCGAACGGCGTCGCGGTCAGGAGGAGCACGTGGCGGCCGAGGCCCGCGATGGGGGCGACCGCGCGCCAGGCGCGATCGCCGGCGTGTCCAGGCGGCCGCCGGAGCCGATGCGCTTCGTCCACCACCATGAGATCGACACCGGCCGCCACCGCCTCCTCCGTGAGCTTCGGGCGCGCGATCAACGTTTCGAGCGCGACGACGACGCGGCGGTGCACGTCGAAAGGATTGAAGTCGGGGCCGAAGTCGCGCGCGACGTCCGCCAGCCGGTCGTTGTCGAGAAGGACGAAGACCTGGTGGTACTTCCGCCACAGCTCGCCGAGCCATTGCACGGTCAGCGTCTCCGGCGCCACGATCAGCGATCGCTCGACGCGCCCGGTGCGCACGAGACGATTCAGGATCAGGCAGGCCTCGACGGTCTTGCCCAGGCCGACTTCGTCCGCGAGGAGCCAGCGCACGGGATCGCTCCCGCTCGCGCGCTCCGCGGTGTGGAGCTGGTGCGGGAAGAGGCGGACGCGCCCGCCGAGGAACGAGCCGAGGCCGCCGGCCTCGCGCAGCGCGGCCAGGTGCAGCGCGTCCAGGCGGATCGCGAAGTCCTCCAGCGGATCCACCTCGCCCGCGGCCAGCCGCTCGACGAGGGCGCCCGCGCGGTCGGTCGGCGAGACGCCGTCCGCGGCCACGGGCACGAGCGCGTCGCTGGCCTCGGCCAGGCGCAGGCGCAGCCCGCCCGGGAACTCGACCACGACCGCGCGCTCCTGGACCTCGACCACGAGGCCGACGCCCATCTCGGGGTTGTGGCGATGCGTGAGCCGGTCGCCGAGGGTCCAGGTCCGACGGGCAGCAGGCATCGAGGGTCGCGAGATCACTCTAGCAAAGCCAGGGGATAATCCACGGCTCGAGGACGAGCCGCGCATGGAAGTGAACGAAACGATCGCGCGCATGCCCAAGGCCGAGCTGCACCTCCATCTGGAGGGCACCATCGCGCCGGACACGCTGTGGGCCGTCGCCCAGCGCAACCACGTCGCCCTTCCCGTGGGCAGCCTGGCCGAGCTCAAGGCCCTCTACGCGTTCGAGGACTTCGACAAGTTCCTGCACCTCTGGCTGGCCATGTGCCGCTGCCTGCGCTCGGATGCGGACTACGCCCTCATGGTCGACGCCTTCGTGGACGAGTGCCGCCGCCAGAACATCCGCTACGTCGAGGCGCACTTTACGCCCTACAACCACGAGCGCTTCGGGTTCGGCGCGCGGCGGGCGCTCGCCATCGTGACCCGCCGCATCGAGGCGGCGGAGCGCGAAGGGGGGCCGGTCATCCGCCTCATCACCGACATCCCGAGCGAGTCGGTGCCGGAGAGCGGCCCCTTCACCGTGCAGCTCCTCGAGGAGGAAGCGCACCCTCTCATCGTGGCCATCGGGCTGGGCGGGCCCGAGGAGGGCTTTCCGCGCCGCCTGGTCGAAGAGCACTTCGCGCGGGCCCGTGCCGCCGGCTATCCCGTGGTCGCCCATGCCGGCGAGACGGCGGGGGCCGCGCACGTCCGCGAGGCCGTCGAGCATCTCAAGGCGCGGCGCATCCAGCACGGCGTGCGCGCGGCCGAGGACCCGTCGCTCCTCGCCCTCCTCGCCGCGCGCGACATCTGCTGCGACGTGTGCCTGACCAGCAACACGTTCCTGACCATCTACCGCGACCTCGCCACGCATCCGTTGCCGAAGATGCTCGCGGCGGGCGTGCCCGTCACGCTCAGCACCGACGATCCGCCCTTCTTCGGCACCGACCTCGATCGCGAATACGAGCGCGCGCACGCCGAGGTGGGCCTGTCCCTGCCCACCCTCTGGCAGCTCAACCTCAACGGGCTGCGCTACGGACTCGCGGAGACGCCGCTGCGGCGCCGGCTCATGAAGGAGTTCCGGATCGCCGGCGCGGAGCTCGGGCTGGAGTCCGCTAAGGCCTGAGCGGTCCGGAGCCCGCGCCCGTGCGGGGCAGGGCCGCCGCGATCTCGTCGAGGTCGGCCCCCGAGAGGTCCAGCGAGGCCGCTCCGATCCACCCGTCCACCTGCTCCGCGGAGCGCGCGCCCACGATGGCGCCAGTGACGCCGCTCCAGGCGAGAGTCCAGGCGATGGCCACCGCGGAGACGCCCACGCCGCGGCGCCGGGCCACCGGTCGCAGGGCATCGCGCAAGGCGAGGTTGCGATCGAGGTTGGGGGCCTGGAACTCCGGCGCGCGGCGGCGCCAGTCGTCCGGAGCGAGGCGCACGACGCGCGCGGCATCGAAGCCGTCGGTCAGGAGGCCGGACTGCATCGGGCTATAGCAGACGACGCCCGTGCCGTGCTCGACGCACCAGGGGATCTCGCGCTGCGCGGCGTCGCGGCGGATGAGCGAGAAGGGCGGCTGCAGCGAATCCACGTGACGCACGGCCTCGCAGCGCTCGAGCAGGTCCAGCCCGAAGTTCGACACCCCGGCCGCCCGCACCTTCCCCTGCTCGACCAGGCGCGCCATGGCCGCCCAGGAATCCTCGATGGGGATGCCGGACTGATCCGGCCAGTGGAACTGGTAGAGATCGATCCGCTCCACGCCCAGGCGCCGGAGCGAGGCCTCGCACTCCCGGGCGATCGATTCGGGCTCGAGCACGCGCCGCGACTGGACCATCGGATTGCGCGCGTCCCAGATGAGCCCGCACTTCGTGAACACGAGGGGCCGCTCGGCCGCCGGGAGGTCGCGCAGCAGGCGCCCGACGACCTCCTCCGAGTGCCCCAGACCGTACACGGGCGCGGTGTCGATCCAGTTGACGCCCCTCTCGAGGGCGCGCCGCATCGCGGCCAGCGAGTCCTCGTCGTCTTGCGGGCCCCAGCCGAACGACCACCCGCCGCCGCCGGCGGCCCAGGCCCCGAACCCCACGCGCGTGATCGCGAGCCCACTCGAGCCGAGTGGGCGGGTGGGCGGGCTCATCTCAGGATTTGCGAGAGCGCCGGTGTGCGGGGACGACGACCTTGGAGTCGGGGGACCGGGCCAGGGCCTTCAAGGTCTCGATGTCGCGCGCGAGCGCCTTCTCCGTGGCGCGGACCCTCTCCAGCCGCTCGAGCAGGGTTACCCGCTTCTCGCCCTCCACGCCGCGCAGCTCCTTCTTCATCTCGCTGAGCTGCCGGCTCACGTCCCGGTAGCGGCGGTCGACGTCCTCGACGACCGCGGCCAGCAGCCCGCCCGCGGTGTCGGAGTCGCGGCGGATGCCAGACCGCCTTTCCGTCGGCGCGCTCACCTCGGGCGGAGCCGCGCCCGCGCGCACGTCGACGATGAGGCGCCCGACCTCCGCCGCCACCGCCATGGGAAGGCAGGGTTTCACCAGATAGGCCTGGCAGCCCGCCTCTTCCGCGTCGTGACGCGCCTGCGTGTAGGCGTCACCGGTGAGGACCAGGATGGGGATGGAGGCGGTCGCGGGCGATGCCTTCAACCGCCGGATGCTCTCCCATCCGTCGAGGTGCGGGAGCCAGAGGTCCATGACGATGGCATCGGGCGCGAGCGTCACCGCGGTGGCCAGCGCTTCGTAGCCGTCCGTGGCCTCCACCACCTCGTAACCGGTGAAGCGCAGGTACTGCCCATAGACGTCCCGGCAGTCCTCGATGTCGTCGACGAGGAGGACGAGGGGCCGGCTGCGGGGCTTCCGGCCGAGAGTGGGCGGAGGGTCGAGGGGAAAAGAATGGGTCGGAACCATACGGGCGTCACGGCCGCCGGCGACCTCTGTCATTCCTTGGTGGGCCTCGGCCCAGATTAGCGCAGACTCCGCAGCGCGGGGGTCCGATCCAGAAACATTCCGCGGCCGCGTCGCATCACCGGCGCGCGACCTACGATCGGAAGGAGCATTGACAACGCGGGGCCGTCATTCCATAACGTGAAGGGTCGGGCCGATGAACGACACGCCGCGCGCACGAACGATGGACGTCCTCACGGAAGAGCCGATCCGCGAGTGGGCCCCCAGGCGCACGGTCGGGCGCCTGGACCGCTGGGTGCTCTCGCGAATCCGTCAACGCCTCCTCGGCATTCCCCTCCGCCTGACCCTGTGGGACGGCACCTCGGTGAGCCTCTCCGACACGGCGGAGGTCGCCGAGGTGGTGGTCAAGGACCGGCGCACCCTCTTCGCGCTGGTGCGTGATCCGGCCGTGGCTTTCG
>DASTLK010000810.1:0-4377 GCA_035715025.1 Vicinamibacteria bacterium | reverse complement strand
GAGGAACGGCCGCCCGAGCCGCGCGGCGATGACGAACCGTTCGTTGAGCGCCGCCGCCTCGTCGGCGGCGACACCGACGACCACCTCGACGCCCGCGCGGCGCAGGCTGGCCAGGCCGCGGCCGTTCACGACCGGATTCGGATCGCGCAAGGCCGCGACCACGCGGCTCACGCCCGCCTGCAGCAGCGCCCGCGCGCAGGGCGGAGTCCTTCCCTGGTGGGCGCACGGTTCGAGCGTCACGTAGGCGGTCGCGCCCCGGGCGGCGCGGCCCGCCGCGCGCAAGGCCTGGACCTCCGCGTGCGGCCCGCCGGCGCGCCCATGCCAACCCCGGCCGACCATGCGGCCACTCTTCACGAGGATGCAGCCCACCATCGGGTTGGGGTTGGTCTCGCCCAGGCCGCGGCGCGCCAGCTCGAGCGCGCGCGCCATCCAGCGCGGATCCTTCGCGGCCATGCGCTAGGACCCCACCAGCGCGTCCGCGAAGGCGGCGGCGTCGAACGGCAGCAGGTCCTCCGCCGCCTCCCCCACCCCCACATAGCGGATGGGCACGCCCAGGTCGCGCACGACGGCGACCGCGATCCCACCCTTGGCCGTGCCGTCGAGCTTGGTGACGACGAGACCGGTGACGCCGCCGGCCTTGGCGAACTCGCGGCCCTGGTTGAGGGCGTTCGAGCCCAGGGTGGCGTCGAGGACGAGCAGCGTCTCGTGCGGCGCGCCCGGCACCTCGCGCCCGGCCACGCGCGCCATCTTGCCCAGCTCCGCCATCAGGTTTCCCTTGGTGTGGAGCCGGCCCGCGGTGTCCACGAGCACGGCGTCATGGCCCTTGCTGCGCGCGAGGCGGAGGGCGTCGGTCAAGACCGCGCTCGGGTCCGCTCCCTCCGCGCCGCGATGGAACGGCGCCCCCGTGCGCCGCGCCCAGATCTCGAGCTGCTCCGCCGCGGCCGCGCGAAAGGTGTCGGCCGCGCACACCAGCGTCGCGCGGCCCTCCGCTTTCCAGGCCGCCGCGAGCTTGCCGATGGTCGTGGTCTTCCCCACGCCGTTCACGCCCACCACGAAGACGACCCAGGGCTTCGTCGCGAACGGGACCACTCCCGTCGGCCGGGTCAGGATGGAGCGGATCTCGTCGCGCAGCATCGAGCGCATCGCTTCCGCGCCCCCCGTCCAGATCTGGGCGCTCTTCGCCCGCAGGACTTCCATCGCCTGCCGGGTCGCGGGCAGGCCGAAGTCGGCGGCGATGAGGCCTTCCTCGACCTTGTCGAGGTCCTCGGGCTTGAGCGGGCGGCGGCCCCGCACCAGATCCTCGACGTCCGCGTTGAGGATGTCGCGCGTCCGCTCCAGCCCTTTCCGGAAGCGGCCGAGGAAGGACTCTTCCATCACAGCTCCCGGTTGAGCGTCTCCTGGGTGACCTCGGAACGATGAACGCCTTCGGCCACCCGTCCGTCGACGGGCATCGACAGGATGAGGTAGTACCCGTCCTTCAGTGGGCGCAGGATGACCACGCCCGCCGCGTACCGGCACAGCATGTAGCGGATGGGCCCGCTCCCGCCGTGCTTGGCGAGGGTCTTGCGGGCGGTGGCCAGCCCGATGCCCTGGTAGGCGCCGATCAGGCGATGTCGTTCGTCGCGCGTGCCCGCCTGGATGGCCACCTCGCCCTCGTCGTCGAGGAGCAGCGCCGCATGGCCGCCGACGGACCTCAGGAGATCGTCCAGGATGCGCTGATAGGGCATGAGAAGTTTTCGTCGCCAGACCCACGACTCGGGCGACGAAAACTAATGTTAGTTTCGGTCGCGGCCGACCTCGCGTTTCGCGACCGAAACTACTTCGACGGGAACTGCTGCAGGAGTTGGGCCGCCCGCCGCCCGACGGCGCCGACGGGATCGCGCCTTCGCGCCTCCTCCAGACGCGACCGAGCCTCGCCCAGTCGGCCGACGCGCGAGTAGGTCTCGCCCAGGCTGACCAGGATGGCCGCGCTCTGCGGGCACTCCTTGGCCCCCGTCTCCAGCGTCCCTACCGCTTCGTCCAGATGTCCCGACGCCGCCAGGGCATCACCGAGCCCGAGGTAGGCGTCCGGGTAGTTGTGATTGCGATTGAGGCTGGTGCGGAACCAGTTGATGGCCTCCGTGTACTGTTTGTCCTCGAGGTAGGCCGTGCCGAGGTTGCGGGCCGAGATCTCCGGCGTGGGATTCGTCGCGTCGTTGAACGCGGTGATGAACTCGTTCTTGCCCTCGTTTCGCCGGCCGGACAGCATGAGCGCCGTCCCCAGGTCGTTGCGCACGTCGACGTAGTACTGGTTCAGCTCGAGCGCCTTGCGGAAGCTGGCGATCGCGTCGTCGTACTTGCCGCTGGCCAGGTACGCCTGTCCCAGTCCCTTCTGGAAATAGGGGTTCTTGCCATCCTCGCGCACGGCCTTGCGGAACGCCTCCACCGCCATGCCCGGGCGGCCCTCGCGAAGATGGTTCAGGCCGGCGTTGAAGCTCGACTCCGGGTCGACCGCTTGCGGCGCGGCCACCGCGGGCACGCTCACGGCCAGGGCCAGCATCCAGAAATGGAAATGACTCATGGGCCTCCTAAATCCTCAAGACGCGACCGCCTCGCCCGGCTGGCGCGCGGCCACCGACGCGCGGCGGGCCTTGGCCGGGGTGAGCTCGCCGGCCGCGGCCGCCTTTTCGATGGCGTCCACGCATCCGGCGTCGAACTTCTTGCCGGCCAGGAACCTCAGCCGGCCCAGGGCCACCTCGAACGTCATCGCCTTCGAATAGGGACGGTCCGTGGTCATGGCGTCGAAGGCGTCGGCCACGCTCACGATGCGTCCGAGCAGCGGGATCTCCTCGCCCTTCTTGCCGTCCGGGTAGCCGCTCCCGTCCCAGTTCTCGTGGTGCATCAGTCCCGCGCCCGCCATCTCCTTCAGACGAGGCACCGCGTCCAGGATGTGCTCCCCCTTGCGCGGGTGCTGCTTCATGATCTCGTACTCGTCGTCGGTGAGCGCGGCCGGCTTGCGCAGGATCCGGTCCTCGATGCCGATCTTTCCCACGTCGTGGATGATCCCGGACAGGTGAACGCGCTCCACCTCCTCGTCCGACATCCCCATCTGGCGGGCCATGAGCATCGAATAGAAGGCCACCCGCTCGGAATGGCCCCGGGTGTACGGGTCCTTCTCGTCGATGGCGTTGGCGAGCATGCGGATGGAGCCCATGAACAATTCCTTGTTCACGTTCGCCTGGCGCTGGATCTCCAGGAAGGCTTTCTGGATCTCGTCGCCCATCTGGTTGAAGGTGTCGGCGAGGACCCCGACCTCGTTCTTGCTCTTCACGGAGACGCGCGTGTCGTAGTCGCCGCCGGCCAGGCGCCGCGCCCCGCGGGCCAGGTCCTGGATGGGGTGGCTGGTCTCGCCCGCGAAGAGGGTGCCGAAGACGATGGCGGCGATCGTGACCAGCGCCACCAGCACCAGGGACTGGTAGCGCATCTGGATCGCGCTGTAGTACGCCTTGTCCTGCTCGACCTGGACGATGACGCCCCAGCTCGACTCGGGCACTGCGGCATAGGTCCCGAGCATCTGGCTGGTGCCCTTCGGCGTCCGGATGGTGAAGGGCACGGTGGCGCCCGCCTTGCCGCCCGACTCCGTGAACTGGCGGACGATCTCGACCCCGGAGACGTCGAGGTCGCCCTGCAGCCGCGAGGGATCGGAGTGGGCCACCAGCCAGCCGCGGCCGTCCACGACGTACACGTCGAAGAGGCCTTCCTGTCCCATCTGCTTGGTGGTGTTCCACAGCGGGCCCAGGCTCGCCACCACGAGCACCACGCCCTGGGGCGCGGCTCCGCCCGGCCGGACGGGTTCGGCCAGGACCATGACCGGCTCCTGCAGTGACGTCGAGATCACCGGGTGACTGACCATTGGGTTGTCCTGCAGGCCGCGCAGCACGCCCTCCTGCAGGAGCTGCTCGATGATGGGCTCATTGAGCTGCACCCCCGAGCGCGCGCCGGAGCCGCGGGCGTCGACCACCCACACGGACACGAAGTTGCTCGTCCCCTCGACGTAGCGCTTGAGGCCGTCGACTTCGCTGATGCGCCTGACCTTCGCTCCGAACTGGTCGGGAGGAGTGTCGACCTCGAGCGTGCGCGCGATGGCGATGGTCTGCGATTGCAGGCTCTTCAGGTAGGTCGAGACCTGCTGCGAGAGGCTCCGCGCCTTGTCGAGCTGGATGCTCTTCTGGTCGAGCTCCAGGATCTCGCGGCTCTTGGAGACGAGATAGAAGGACGTGGCCACCAGGGGCACCACGCCGACGGCGAAGAGCAGGAGGAGCAGCGAGTGGAGGATGCGGCCGCGGCGGCGCGCCGGCGCAGAGGCACCCGACCCTCCGGGAGGGGCGGGGGCGGGAG
>DASTLK010000809.1:0-2561 GCA_035715025.1 Vicinamibacteria bacterium | reverse complement strand
CCGCCGTTGTCGAAGAGCTGGACCTCCTTGTCGTCCAGCATCTTCTTCCAGTCCGTGTAGTGCTTGCGGTAGCCGTAACGCTTCTGCGCTTCCTCGACGTGCTTTCTGTCGCGCCCGCAGATCGCGACCAGCTCGGGGATGGCCACCGGGGGATACATCATGTACGGCAGCGTCTTGTACGCGTTCGAGTGGGCCTTGCCCATGAACGCGTAGCCCAGCATGCCCACGCCGATCGGTGGCGCCTCGCTCGTGGCCTTGGGTCCGGCCATGGCGCCGAAGGTGCTCTTGGTCATGTTGCCTCCGCCCGTGAAACGCGCTTCTGCGCCTCGTGACGCGGAGTAATCCTAGATCAGGCCGCTCTCCAGCGCGCAGGCCCCGCGTTGAATGCGGTTCCAGGGCGGGCGTATCATTTGCCTCCCAATCCTCCGGGGAGGTCTCCATGTCGCCGACTCTACGCGGCTCGCGTGGGAGAGACGCCGTCGCAGCTGCCGCGGCGTGGGCGGCCATCGGAGCGGCGGCCCTGGCCGCGACCAGCCAGGCTCCCCCTGGTCCCGGAAAGCCTCCTTCCGTCCTCACCGCCACCGTGGGACCGCGCCAGGGCGCCTGGACGCGCTCGTTCAATCCCTTCCGCAGCGACGCCGAATCGCGATGGCCCACCTGGTCCGGCATCTACGAGCCGCTTCTCATCAGCAACCGCGCGACGGGCACCTTCACGCCGTGGCTGGCCACTGCCTACGCCTGGAGCGCGGACAACCTCACCTTCCGCGTCACCACGCGCCCGGGTGTGCGCTGGTCGGACGGCCAGCCCTTCACTGCCGGCGACGTGGCCTTTACCTTCGACCTCATGCGCCGTTATCCGGCCCTCGATCATGACGCGGTCTGGCTCTTCCTCGAAGGGGTGACCGCGCGGGACGCGCAGACCGTCGAGTTCAAGCTCAAGCGCCCCTACACGCCGGGCGCGGTCTACCTCGGCGAGCAGGCCATCGTCCCCGAGCACAAGTGGAAGGACGTCGCCCAGCCGGCGACGTTCGACGACCCGTCTCCCGTCGCCACCGGCCCTTTCGTCGCGGTCAAGCGCTTCGAGCCGACGGTGTACGAGCTCGGCCGCAATCCCACCTACTGGCAGCCGGGGAAGCCCGCCGTGGACGTGCTGCGAGTGCCCCTCTATCGCAGCAACGCCGAGATCGTGAAGGCCTTGCTCGCGAACGAGGTGGACTGGGCGTCCCTCTTCTTCTCCGACATCGAGAAGGAGTGGGTGGCCACGGATCCCGCCCATCATCAGTACTGGTATCCCGACACCGGTCCTACCGTCCTGCTCTACGTGGACACGCGCCGCAAGCCGTTCGACGACCGCAATGTCCGCAAGGCCCTCAGCATGGCCCTGGACCGCCCGCGCATCACCAGGGAAGCGCTCAACGGCTACGCGCCGCCCGCGGACGCGACCGGCCTCGCCGAATCGCAGAAGCGCTGGAAGGATGCGACCCTCGCCCAGGACCCCTGGACGCGGCGCAACGTGGCGGAGGCGAACAAGCTGCTCGACGCCGCCTCTCTCGCGCGCGGAGCCGACGGTATCCGCGTCGCCGGGACGGAGCCGATGCGCTACACGTTCCAGACCGTACAGGGCTGGACGGACTGGCAGGCGGCGGCGGAGATCATGCGCCAGAATCTCGGCGAGGTCGGCGTGGCGGTCACGGTGAAGGCCGTGGACTACAATGCCTGGGACGACGCGCTGCGCCGTGGGCGTTTCGACGTGAGCATGGGCTTCGGCAGCCGCGGCCCCACGCCCTACGAGTTCTACCGCGGCCAGATGGATGGCGCGCTCGTGCGGCCCATCGGCGAGAGAGCGGAGCTGAACTTCCATCGCTTCGCGGATCCGGAGGCGGAGAAGGTCCTTCGGCGCTTCGAAGCCACCTCCGATGGCGCGGAGACGCTGGCCCTCGCCGTCGAGCTGCAGCGCCGGTTCGTGCTCGACGCGCCCAGCATCCCGCTCTTCATCGGCCCGCAATGGGGCGTCTTCAATACGACGCGGCTGAGCGGCTTTCCGAGCCGGTTCCGGCCCTACGCGAGCGCCGTGCCCACCGGCTCGCCCCGGGGCGCCTTTCCCGCTCCCGATTCGCTGCCCGTGCTCCTCGAGGTCCGGCCGCGCTGATCGAGGAGATGACTTGAGGAAATCCCTGTCATGAAGAAACGCGAAGTGTTCATGGCGGTCCTGCTCGGCGGCGCCCTCGTCCTCCCGCGCGCCGAAGCCGTGGAGATCACGGGCTCCGTCTCGGGCACGGTCAAGGACCAGAGCGGAGCCGTGCTGCCGGGAGCGACCCTCACCGTGCGCGGGGGCCGCCTGCCCGCGGAGGGCCAGAGCGTGAGCTCGTCGCCCTCCGGCGACTACCGGGTGAGCCTCCTCCCGCCCGGCAGCTATACCGTGGAGGCGACGCTCCCCTCCTTCGCCGCGCAGGTGCGGAAGGCGGTGGAGGTGGCGATCGACGCGGACACGCGCGTCGACTTCGTGCTGCGGCCCTCCGGGCGCGAGGAATCGATCGACGTCGTGGCCGAGCCGCCCATCG
>DASTLK010000808.1:0-2869 GCA_035715025.1 Vicinamibacteria bacterium | reverse complement strand
CTGTTCGCCATGTACACGCCGATCAAGCGGCTGTCCCGCCTCAACGCCACCCTGCAGGGCGCCATGGCGGCGAGCGGCCGCATCTTCGAGGTGCTGGACACGCACCTCGAAGTGCGCGAGGCCGAGGGATCGCGTCCGCTGCCGCGCCCCCGGGGCGACATCGACTACCGGGAGGTCGGCTTCCAGTACGCGGACGGGCACGGGGCGAACGTGCTCCGGAGCGTCTCCTTCACCGCGCGCGCGGGCGAGGTGGTCGCCATCGTGGGCACGAGCGGGGCGGGGAAGACGACGCTCATGAACCTGCTCCCGCGCTTCTACGACGTGACGGACGGCGTGATCACCATCGACGGCGTGGACGTCCGCGAGGTGACGCTGAAGAGCCTGCGCGAGCAGATCGGCCTCGTCACCCAGGAGACGGTGCTCTTCAACGACACGGTGAGCGCGAACATCGCCTACGGGCTCGAGGACGTGGACGAGGCGCGCATCGAGTCCGCGGCGCGGGCCGCGTTCGCGCACGACTTCATCCTCGACCTGCCGCGGCGCTACGACACCGTGATCGGCGAGCGGGGGAGCCGGCTCTCCGGCGGCCAGCGCCAGCGCATCGCGATCGCGCGCGCGCTCCTCAAGGACCCGCCCATCCTGATCCTGGACGAGGCGACCTCGGCCCTGGACGCGAAATCCGAGCAGCTCGTCCAGCAGGCGCTGTCGAACCTGATGAAGGGCCGCACCACTCTGGTGATCGCGCACCGCCTGGCCACCGTCCGCCGGGCCGACCGCATCGTCGTGCTCGACGGGGGCGAGGTGAAGGAGACGGGCACGCACGAGGAGCTGCTGAAGCGTCCGAACGGCCTCTACAGCCGGCTCTACGAGCTGCAGTTCACGCCGGAGGATCCCGCCCTGTGAGCATCCGCTCGATGACGGGCTACGGCACCGCGGCCGCGGAGTCGGACGCGCTCAAGGCCGCGGTGACGGTGCGCAGCCTCAATCACCGCTACCTCGACGTCAGCGTCCACCTCCCGCGGCGCCTGCAGGCCCTGGAGACGGACATCAAGCGGGTCGTGCAGGAACGGATCAGCCGGGGCCGGGTCGAGCTGGCGGTGCAGGCGGCCGTCATGCGCGAGGAGGAAGGGGTCGTGGTGGCGCCGCGCCCCCTCGTGGCGGCTCTCGTGCGCGCGCTGCGTCAGATCAAGTCGGAGCACGCCCTCGCGGGCGAGGTCGCGGTCGCGGACGTGGCGCGGTTCCCGGGCGCGCTGGAGGTGCTGGAAGGCCCGGAGGGCCTCGACGAGGACCGCCGCCGCGAGCTCCTGGCGTGCGTGACGCGGGCCCTGGACGGGCTCCAGGGCATGCGCGACACCGAGGGCGCGCATCTGCAGCAGGACCTTCACGGCGCGCTGGCCGCCATCGACGGCGCGGCCCGGCGCATCGCGGAAGACGTGGAGGCGGGGAAGGCTTCGCGGCGCGATGCGCTGGTGGAGAAGGTCCGCACCGCCTGTCAGGACCTGCCCCTCGACGATTCGCGTCTCTACCAGGAAGTCGTGCGCCTCGTGGATCGCCACGACGTGATGGAGGAGCTCCAGCGGCTGCGCAGCCACGTCGCCCAGGCCGGGCAGGCCCTCCAGGCGCAGGGACCTTCGGGCAAGCGCCTCGATTTCCTGGCCCAGGAGATGGCGCGGGAAGCGAACACCATCGGAAGCAAGGCCGTATCCTCGGAGGTGGTACAGGACGTGGTGGCACTCAAGACCGAGATCGAACGGCTGCGCGAGCAGGTCCAGAACGTTGAGTGAGCGCCTGCCCAGCCTGGTCGTGGTGTCCGGACCCTCGGGGGCCGGCAAGTCGACGATCCTCGCCCGTGTGCTCGAGGAGATGCGGAACCTGCGCTTCTCGGTCTCGCACACCACACGCGCGGCGCGCGAGGGGGAGACGGAGGGCGTGCACTATCACTTCGTGGATCGCCACACCTTCGAGGGCATGCGGGGCCGGAAGCTCTTCCTGGAGTCGGCGGAAGTCCACGGCCAGCTCTACGGCACCTCGCGCGCGGAGTACGACCGCGCCTCCGCGGACAGCGTAGACCTGCTCCTCGACCTCGACGTGCAGGGCGCGGCCCAGGTCCGCGAGGCCTTCCCGGACGCCGTGAGCGTCTTCATCCTTCCTCCGTCCTATACTGACCTCGAACGCCGGCTGCGCGGGCGGGGCGCGGAGAACGAGGGCAACTTCCATCGGCGGCTGCAGGCCGCGGGCGAGGAGCTGCTCCTGTACCGGCAGTACGCGTACGCCATCATCAACGACGACCTCGACCGCAGCGTCGAGCACCTCAAGTGCATCATCCGGGCCGCCCGCTGCCGCACCAGCCGCATGGAGCCGCTGGCGCAGAAGATCCTGGGGACTTTTCCCCCGAGCAAGGAGAGCTGACGTGACGCACCTCATTCTTCCGAAGAACGTCGACAGCAAGTTCCGTTTCATCACCGTGGCCGCGCAGAGGGCCAAGCAGCTCCAGAACGGAGCCAAGCCGCGCGTGGAAGCGCGGAGCCGCAAGCCCACGCGCATCGCCATGCAGGAAGTCCTGGCCGAGGCCGTGTCCTGGGAGATCAGGGACGAGAAGGAGATGGCCGCCGCCGCCAGCGCCGCGATCGCCGCCGCCAACGAAGCCGCCCGCTAGAGGTCGCGGACAGGCCATGCCCACCGTCGTCCTCGGCGTCACGGGTTGCATCGGGGCCTACAAGGCCTGCGAGGTGCTGCGCGACTTGCAGCGCCGCGGCGTGGACGTGCACGTGGTGATGACGAGGCACGCCACCGAGTTCGTCTCCCCGATGACGTTCGAGGCGCTCTCGCGCCATCCCGTGTTCCTGGACCAGTTCGCGCTGGGGGCGGA
>DASTLK010000807.1:0-16421 GCA_035715025.1 Vicinamibacteria bacterium | reverse complement strand
CACAGCGCCGCCAAACACCTCGCCGGTGGCCGCAGTGCAGTCCGCCGCCGCCCGCCAGTTCGAGGCGCTGGGCATGACGCGGACGGCCGAGCGCAACGCCGTGCTGCTCTTCGTCGCGCCCGTGAGCCAGGCCTTCGCCGTCATCGGCGACGAGGGGATCCACGCGCGCTGCGGCCCGGACTTCTGGAAGGACGTGGCCGCGGCCATGGAGACCGATTTTCGCGCGGGACGCTACACGGACGGCATCGTGAAAGGGGTGGCCCGGGTCGGGGAGGCGCTGGCCACGCACTTCCCGCGCGAGGAAGGCACCGCCGACACGAACGAGCTGTCCGACGAGGTCACCGAGGACTAGCCGGATCCTCCGCGATCACCCCGCGCTCCACCGGGACGGGCCGCGTGGCCAGCCCCGCCGAGCCGCCGCGCACCGCCCAGCGCCCGCGCAGCCCGCTCGCGGAGAACGCGGCCAGGGCGCTCGTGCCCGACTCGAGGCGATACCAGGCCTGCTGCCCCGGGCCGAGCTGCGACTGCTCGCGCAGGGGCTCGCGGCCGGGGCCGAGCACCACCGTTCCCTCCTCGACGAAGAGTCCCAGGTCGAGCCGCGAGGGCGTGCTCACGCAGAGGATGAGCCCTTGCGTCCGTCCCAGGTCCGGCAGCGAAACGGCCGCTCCGTCCACCAGGGGGCCGGCGGAAGACGCACCCTCGCAGAGCCGCGCATCGACGGCGGACGGCCGGAGGTGGCGGCTCTCCTCGAGCAGGCGCTCGTAGGTGGCGGAGTCGATCGTGAGCCACAAGTACGTGTGGCCCAGGTGCGCGCGCGGGGACGCGTGGTCGCGCAGCCAGAGGTGCTGGCGGAACTTGCCCACGCCCGCGAGCGCGTTGAGATCGAACACGTTCTCGCCCGGAAGCGCGTGGAACGGGTTGAAGGCGGCGGCGCCCAGTCCCCTCTCCTGGAGCCAGCCGCCGATCTTGTCGTCGTTCTGACCCCAGTCGATGTTCGCGTTGGTCAGGAGACGAAAGGCCTCGCGCTTGGGCCAGACCGCCGCGTTCGTGAACGCAAGGTGGTTGCCGAGATAGGGCACGTTCTCCGCGAGCGCGGACAGCGCGACCACGATCACGCCCAGGCGTCCGCGCGCCGTCGCGGCCAGCGGCGCCAGGCCCGCACCCGCGATCAGCGCGACCATCGGCAGGCACATGAGGACGAAGCGGAGGCCCACCTGCGTCGCGAAGAAGAACGAGAAGTAGGCGAGGCTGAGGCCGAGATTGAGGGCCAGGTAGGCGAGAGTGGGATCCCTCCACAGCGTATGTGCGGCCACGGTGCGTCCGAGGCCGTAGATCTGCGCGGCCAGGAGCAGGACCGGCTCCTTGAGCAGCCAGACCACGAGGAAGTAGTACCAGACGCCGCGAGGATGAGCCCGGCCGAGGACGACCACCGGGTAGTCCTTGTCCACCGCCACCGCCAAGAGGTCGAACCCGGTCACGAAGTCGGCGGGCAGGGGCAGGCGCAGGTGGGGCGCCAGGCCGTGGACGCGCACCATCAATGGAGACCGCCACCCGATGTCGTTGATCTCGGCCCCGAAGTCGTGGAAGCGGTAGGCGGCGCCGATCACGGCCAGCAGGGCGCCGGCGGCGGCCAGGGCGCCCGCCGCCACTTTCCACGTGTGCAAGCGCGCGCGCATCTCCGGGATGAGGACCGGGAACACGAGCACGGCGGGCACGAGGAGGAACGCGGAGAACTTCACCGCGAACGCGAGGCCGAGGGTGGCGCCGACCGCGGCCACGCGGCCCACCGAGGGCCGCGCCACCGCCCAAAGCACGGCGCCCAGGGTCAGCAGCGTGGCCAGCGCGTAGAGGGTATCCACGGTCGCGACCGAGCTGTTGGCGATCAAATTGGGATCGAGCGCACAGGCCGTGGTGGCCAGGCAGGCGGCGGCCTCGCCCAGGAAGCGGCGGCCGATCACGAAGACGGCGGCGAGCAGGACGGCGAGCGTGAGCACGGTGGGCAGGCGCGCGAAGAACAGCAGCCGGTCGGGGCCGCGGACCCCGAGCCATTGCTTGGCGGCCTGGCGGGCGATCGCGTTGGGCACGGAGCCCGGCGTCTTCGAGTTGTAGTGCAGGACGGAGAGCCGCTCCGTCTCCCCCGTCTCCACCAGCCGGCGCGCGTAGGCGATGTGGGCGGGCTCGTCGTAGGTCTCGCCCTGCACCCAGGCGGAGAAGAGCGCCGCCGACACGGAGAACAGGACGGCGGCCGCCGCGACGAGACGGAGGACCTTCAGGGCTCTCCCAGGCGCGCCATGAACTCGCCCTGCACGTCCGCGAAGGTGCGGAAGCCCTCCAGGATCCAGCCCTTCACCGTCGGCAGGGGCTCCCGCCCGGCGTAGAAGCGCAGGGCGTTGTTGACCCCCTTGAGGGCGGCGTCGAAGTGCTCGGCCTCGACCCCGGTGTGGATACGGACCCAGTAGTACGCGTTGTGGCGCTCCCCGAGGATCGGGATCTTCATCTTCTCCAGCGCGGCCACCATGTCCGGCCGGCGCGCGCGCAGGGTCTGGTCCAGGACCACGAACTCCTGATCGGCGAGGATCTCGCTGCCGGTGTGGAAACCCATGGCGCGGAACAGCCGCGCTTCCTCCAGGCTCGCGCCCACGCCGTAACCTTCCCAGACGAGGTCCATGGCGTCCTCGGTGGCGGGGTTGACGTGCAGCACGTCGTTGAGCTGCGCGGGCGTGTACCCGAAGAAGCTTCCCATGCCCTTGAGCGTGGCCTGGGCGAGCGTGCGATGCGTGTCACGCCACGGCGTGGCGCGGTCGTCGAACTCGTCCACGGCGGCGTAGAAGAAGTCGGCCGCGACCTCCGCGGCGCGATCGGCCAGGATCCGCACGACCTCTTCCGGGTCCTGGAAGAGTCCCTGCCGCGCCGCGATCTCGCCCGCGAGGTTGGCGAGGCCGGGGCCGAAGGCGGAGTTGAACTGGATGTAGCGCGCGATCACGGAGAGGAGGTGCGGCGGCCCGCCCGCCCCTTCCACCGCGCTGCGCAGGGCCTGGGTGCCCCGGTGCGCGGCGAGGACGGGCTGGAGGTCGTCGCGCGTGATCTGCAGCATCGACGGCGCGATCGTACACCCATTTGACAGGGCCTCAAGGCATTGCTACAAAGTGCTGCGCCTCAACGAGATGTCCGATTCCGGGGAACCCCTGGGCGTGGCGTACGTTTATTTGTGTGCGGGGGGTATGGGCAAGCTCAGCAATTTCGTGAGCAAAGGCGTTCGCCTCATCGTGGTCGATCCGGAGGCGGCCGGCGGCGAAGCGCATGGAGCCGACACCGCCGCCCAGGCGCGCGGTCCGCAGCCGCGGGACATCCCGGCGGAGGAGATTACCTCGCCACCGCCCCCGCCCGCGCGATCGGACGTCGCGATGGAGATCGAGGATTTCGGCGCGGTGTACGACGAGGCCGGGGTCACCATCCCCGATCACGGCTACGGCGTGGACAAGGTCGCGGAGATGCTGCAGGGGAAGCGCTTGAGCTCGCTCAGCCGCGAGGTGCGCGCCCAGGCCGTGCTGGCCGCCCTGGAGGCGGCGCAGGTGGACGTCAAGGACGTCATCGCGGACGCGGTGCGGCGCGACAAGGCCCTGGACGCCTTCGAGGCGGCCAAGGAGCGCGAGCTGCACGAGCTGCGCTCGAAGAACGAGACCCGCGTGCGCGAGCTGCGCCAGGAAATGGAAGCGCTGCTCACGAAGATCAACGCCGAGATCGAACGGCTCAAGGCGGCGGCGGAAGGGGCGGAGAAGGCGTTCTCCCAGTTGCAGATCCGCAAGCGGCGCGAGGAGGAGCGGCTGCACGAGGTGGTCGCGAACTTCGTGGAAGCGCCGGACAATCCCATCACCGCCGGCTCCCTGCAGGGCTCCACGCCGCCCAAGCCCTCCGCGTGAGTCCTCACGCTGACACCCACCGACCAGTGAGCACGCCGTCGCCCCGCGTTCGGGGCGGCGGCGCGCGACGGGGGGTTTCAGGGGGGGAGCCCATTGCCGTCAGGATGGTCAATGGCGTCCCCCCCCTGAGATCAAAGAAAGGCAAAGCATGGCTCGTGAGCTGACGCCCCTGGGTCGTCTCCTGTTCGTGGTGGCCGGCCTTTCGCTCCTCGGCTACGGCCTCTACAAGTACGGCGTGCTCGCGCGCATCACGGGCGTGCTCGCGCCGGAGCGGCGCGCGGAGGGCACCGTCTCCAAGGACGATTTCGGCTCCGGCACCTCTTCGAGCGGCGCGGCCACTCCGGCCGCTGCGACCACCGCGGGCGCGGCCATCTCCGGCGGGTCGCGGCTCAAGCGGCCGATCAAGGTCGCGATCGTGCTCTGGGGCGGCTACGCGGGCGGCATCATGGCGAACAACGGCATGCTCCCCAACCCGGACAGCACGTTCTCACGCGACTTCGGGGTCCAGGTCGAGCTGCTGCAGATCGACGACTTCGACAAGTCGCGCGACGCCTTCCGGGCCGGCGGCGACAAGGGCGGCGTGGACATCATGTGGTCCACCGTCGACGCCTACGCGCTGGAGTACGGCGGGCTGAGCAAGCTGGGCCCCAAGGCCATCATGCAGTACGACTGGAGCCGCGGCGGCGACGCCATCGCCGTGGACGCCTCCATCAAGTCCGTGGCCGACCTCAAGGGCAAGCGCCTGGCCTGCGCCGAGGCCACGCCTTCGCACTTCTTCGCCCTGTACGTCCTCACCCAGGGCGGGCTGACCAACCGCGACGTGAACTGGGTCTTCACCTCCTCCGCGGTGGACGCGGCCAACGTCTTCAAGGCGGGCAAGGTGGACGCGGCCGTGAGCTGGTCCCCCGACGTCTACGTGGCCGCCCGCGAGCGCGAAGGCGGGCACATCCTCGCCTCCACCAAGGAAGCCACGAACCTCATCGCGGACATCTTCGTGGCCCGCGGCGACTTCCTGGAGCAGCACCCGGAGGATGCGCGGCGCTTCGTGGCGGGCTGGCTGCGCGGCGTGGAGATGGTTCGCAAGAACCCGGACAAGGCGGCCGTGCTCCTGCAGAAGAGCCTCACCGGCGTCAACACCCTCGAAGACGCCAAGGGCATGCTCGACGACGTCAAGCTTCCCGACTACGCGGAGAACCGCGGCTTCTTCAATCCGCAGGGCTCGATCGTCAACTACTTCTCGATCTACCAGAGCGCGCAGAACATCTGGCGCAAGATCGGCAAGATCTCGAGCGTGAACGCGGCGCAGCAGACGTTGGACACGCGCTTCCTCGAGGCCGCCGCCGAGTACTTCCCGGGCGCGAGCACGTCCGTGGCCGAGAACAAGCCGGAGTTCGACTTCAAGGCCCCGGCCCCGCACTCGAGCGCGGCCCCCATCCTCACCAAGACGGTGTCGATCTACTTCCCCAGCGGCGCCTCCGTGCTCGACGAGAATGCCAAAGCCGTACTCGACTCCCAGGTCGTCGATCTCGCCGCCACCTTCGGCAGCGCCTACCTGCGCGTGTCCGGGAACACCGACAACGTGGGCAGCCGTGACGCCAACGTGAGGCTCTCGCGGGTGCGCGCGGAGGCGGTCGCGCAGTACCTCATGACGAAGGGTTTCGACCGGAACAAGTTCGACGTGGTCGGCAACGGGCCGGACAAGCCGGTGGCGAGCAATGACAACGATTCGGGGCGTGCCCGCAACCGGCGCACCGATTTCGACGTGGTCGCTCGATGAAGATGAAAGCCGCCACATCAGGATTCTCCATCGGGGTGTGAGGTGAATCCTTAGTGAACGTCCGCGAGCCGATCACCCGCCATCGAGCGCGGGTGCTCGCCCTGGGCGGCGTGCTCACCTTCTTCGCCGTCTGGTGCGTGCTCTCCTACGCGAACATCGTCCCCACCGTGATCCTGCCCACGCCGACGGAGGTGCTGCGCGCCTTCCCCGTCCTGCACTTCCAGGAGGCGCTGGTGCGCAGCATCGGGGGCAGCCTGTACCGCGTCTACATGGGGTTCCTGCTGGCCGCGCTGGTGGCCATCCCCCTGGGCCTGCTCATGGGCACGTATCCGCCGGTGAAGCACTTCTTCGTGCCCCTGCTCGACCCCCTGCGCTTCCTGCCCATCTCCGCGCTGGTCCCGCTGTTCATCGTGTGGTTCGGCATCGACGAGATGCAGAAGATCATCTTCCTGTTCGTCGGCATCGTCGTGTACCTCCTGCCCCTGGTCGTGGAGGCGGTGGAGAACGTGGACGACGTGTACCTGCAGACCGCGACCACCCTCGGGGCCTCCAGGGGACAGCTCATCCGGCACGTCCTCATCCCGGGCAGCCTGCCCGCCATCGGCGAGGCCCTGCGCGTGATGAACGGGATCGGATGGACCTACGTGATCCTGGCCGAGGTCATCAACGCGCGCTACGGTCTCGGCTACCTGATCACGGCCGCGGGCAAGCGCTCGAACGTGGACCAGATCTTCGCGCTCGTGCTCGTCATCCTGGTCATCGGCGTCGTCACGGACTGGATGATCCGCATGATCAACAAGCAGCTCTTCGAATGGAACGAGTGATGGCCACTCCGTCCAAGGCCCCCGCCTCGCCCAACGTCCTCGAGCTCAAGGGCGTGAGCAAGAGCTTCGTCAACCCCGACGGCCGGCTCTTCCACGCCATCAAGGACGTGAACCTCACCATCAAGGACGAGCCGGACGTGGGCGAGTTCCGCGTCTTCCTGGGGCCCTCCGGCTGCGGCAAGAGCACGATCCTCAACATCGTGGCCGGCCTCTTCCTGCCCACGGAAGGGGAAGCGCTGGTGCGCGGGACGCGCGTCACGGGGCCGGGACCCGACCGGGGGATGGTCTTCCAGAGCTACAGCTCGTACCCCTGGCTCACCGTCCTGGAGAACGTGGCCTTCGGCCTCATGCTGCGCGGCGTCCCCCGCAAGGACCGCGAGGTCTCTGCTCGCACCTGGATCAAGAAGGTGGGGCTGGAGGGGACGGAGAAGAAGTACCCGCGCCAGCTCTCGGGCGGCATGCGCCAGAGGGTGGCCATCGCGCGCACGCTGGCCGCGCGCCCGCAGATCATCCTCATGGACGAGCCCTTCGGGGCCCTCGACGTGCAGACCCGCCTCGGCATGCAGAACCTCATCAACGAGCTGTGGGAGGAGATCGAGGGCACGATCCTGTTCGTCACCCATGACATCGCGGAGGCGGTCTACCTGGCGGACAAGATCCACATCCTGTCCGCGAACCCCGGCACCATCGTGGAGGAAGTGACGGTGGACCTGCCCCTGCACCGCACGGAGGACCTCAAGAACACGGCCCGCTTCCGCGAGCTGGAGACGGTGGTCCTGGACAAGATCCGCAAGCAGGCCAAGGGCGGCAACGTCCGCATCACCACCTGAAAGGGCGCTGAGCCCTCGACGATGGCAGAATCTAGCTGCTGACATGCCCTCCGAAGACCCGAACTACCTCGCCCACGCCTTCAAGAGCCAGTACAACCTGATCGGCCTGGGCACCGCTCTGGGCTTCGCCGTGCTCAGCGGCACGCTCCTCCCCATCATCGTGGCCGCCGGCATCGAGATGGTCGTGCTGCCGCTCGTCTCCGGCAACGGACGCTTCCAGCGCCTCGTGCGCGCCCGCACCTCGGAGGAGGCGGAGGAGCAGGACGCGGCGCGGCAGCGCATGGAATCGTCCGAGATGCTCCAGTTCATGCCCGAGGCCGAGCGCGCCCGCTACCGCACGCTACAGGCCCTCACCAACGAGATCCGGCAGAACTACAAGGGCATGGACTCGAGCTCGCAGATGCTCCTCGAGCAGCTCGTGGAGAAGCTCGACTTCCTCCTCAACTTCTACCTGCGCATGCGCTACTCCCTGACCCGCTATCACAACTATTTCAACAGCACCGATCCCGAGCGCATCCAGGAGCGCATCGCCATGCTCGACCACGAGATGAAGGCGGGCCCGGAGCGCGTGCAGCAGATCAAGGCCCGCACCCGCTCCGTCCTGGAGAAGCGGCTCGACCGCTACAAGAAGGCGCTGGAGAACCGCGACCTCATCGACGCCCAGACGGAGACGGTGCAGGAGGTCCTGCAGCTCCTGCGCGACCAGAGCTACTCGATGCGGGACCCGCGCAGCATCACCGAGCAGATCGACGGGCTGGTCAGCTCGGCGGAGGAGACCGAGCGCGGGGTGAAGGACATGGAACAGATCCTGGCCATGGAGCACGAGATCATGTCGCCGGGATCTCTGGACGCGGACATCGAGCAGGAGCTGCAGGCCACTCGCTCGGCGGCGGTGTCGGCGCCGGCGCCGCCCGCGCGCACGCGCGTGCCCCCGCCGGCGGGGTCACCCCCGCCGCCCCCGCGCAAGAAACTGACCCAGTAGCCGTCGTTCGTCTGGTCGACGACCAACCGTGGTGACAAGCCTCTCATCGGCTAACCCAGGCCGATCGATTGTCGTTGCTGTCGTTGTTTCATTCCCCGATGAAATGCACGGCCAGTTCCCGCTTGTGCCTCCCCGTCCGGTGCTCCCAGACGTAGATCCCCTGCCACGTCCCCAGGACCAGCTCTCCCCCGCGGAACGGGATCTGCTCCGACGTCCGCGTCAGCGCGGCCTTCACGTGCGCGGGCATGTCGTCGTCGCCCTCCGCGGTGTGCGTGTAGAGCGGATCGCCGTCGGGAACGAGGCGGTCGAGGAAGGCCTCGAGGTCGCGGCGGGCGGCCGGATCCGCGTTCTCCTGGATCACGAGGCTGGCCGAGGTGTGGGGGATGAAGACGGTGCACAGTCCCTCGCGCAGGCCGGCCGCGCGCAACCGCTCACGCACTGCGTGCGTCACGTCGTTGAGGCCGCGGCGGGTGGTGACGTGCACGGCATCGACCTGCTGTCTCATGGCCTCGCCCGTCTCGCCCTCAGGGGGTGGCGCTCGACTTCACGACGACGGGTCCCACGCGCGCGCGCACCGTCCACGCCTCGTCGCGTCCGCCCTCGCGCACGGGCAGGGAAGCGGCCATCGAGGCGCTGTGCGGCGCCACCACCATCGGTCCCGTGGTCCCCCGCACGGTCCCGTCGGGACCCATCCAATCGAAGGCCACCGGGAACGGGAAGCGGCTGGGCTCTTCGAACGCGAGCTCCGCCCGCCACCTCGGCGGCCCCGCCTCGACCCCCGGCCCCACGGTCAGCCGCCCGAAACGCGGCAGGTAGGGCGGCAGGCGGGCGAAGAGCGATTCGATCTCGCCCTTGGTGATCTCCTTGTAGATCCAGTGGGCGGGATCGAGCGGAAACTCGCGAAAGAGCGCCGGCAAGCCGTCCAGCAGTCCGCCCTCCGGCTGGTCGACCGTCACCACGAAGAGATCGCGATCCTCGTCGTAGGCCCGGGCGAGCAGGAGGGCCAGGTCGGTGCGCGAAAGACCCCAGCCTTCGATCCCCCACATGTTGATCAGGCGGACGTCGAGGTCGGGACGCTGCCCCTCGTACTTCCGGTAGTACATCGTGATCGCGTAGTAGTGACGCGAGTCGTCGTCGATGTAGATCGCACCCGCGGGGAGGGTGTCGAAGAGCAGGCTCGTGTAACGCTCGACGTCGCGGAAATGCCGCTTGTTCGGGTTCACGACGTACGCCGTCCCATCGTGCGTGTTCCGGAGCCCGGTGTTGTCGTATCGCCGCTTCCAGAAGCCGTCCTCCTGCGCCCACCGGCTCACGCTCGCATAAACGAAAGGCGGAGTGCCCAGAGAGGCGGCGGCGGCGAGGAGGCCGATGGCCCACTGCACGGCGGCCTTTCGGTGAACGAGCGCGCGCCGGGCGGCCTCGACGCCGAAGGCGCCCGCGAAGGCCAGGATCACGAAGCTGGGCAGGAGGAAGGCGAACCGGTCCCAGGTGTCGTAGAAGGCGAAGAAACCCGTGTTCACGCCCAGCATGGTCAAGAGTCCCCACCAGGCGGGCCGTCCCCACCCGCGTCGTGCGAGGACGACCGCGCCCACCGCCACCAGGACGAGGAACGGCGAAGGGAATTGCAGGGCGAGAAGGAAGAGGACGTCACCCAGGTTCTTTCGCGCGTCGCCCGCGAACATCAATCCCGTGAAGCTCCCTCCCAGCGCCTCGTGCAAGGTGCTCCTGAAGGCGCCTCCGGAGCGCGCCACGTCGTGCGCGAACGTCACCAGGTAGGGGACAGCCCCGGCCAGGCCCATCCCCAGGCAGGCGCCCGCCTGCCGCCAGCGCCAACGCGTACCCTCGCCGGGCGGCGGTCGGCGGAGCCAAAGCGCGAGGACCACCAGGGCGCCGAGGCCGAGGATGCCCATCTGGGCATGGTTGAAGAGGGCGAGGCCGGAGAGGAGGAAGAGGAGTCGCAGCCATCGCCCGTCGCCCGTCCGGTCGAAGCGGACCAGCAGGCCAAGCGCCATCACGACGAGGAGCGCATTCATCGCGTAGCACTCGACGATGGTGCTGTGCCACCACATCGACTGCGAGACGCCCAGGCAGGCGGCGGAGAAAGCGGCGGTGAGGCGCGAGCCGACCGCCTCGACGATCAAGACGTAGAAGCCGGCCACCGCGAGCGACCCCAGGACCACGGAGGTGAGGTTGGCGCGGAAGGCCAGCTCGCCCAGGGGAAGGTGCGTGAGGATCCACCCGGCCATGATGGTGAGGTTGTGGTTGTTGACGGCCGTGGTCAGGTTGAGACGATACATGGCGTCGACCAGGATGGCGGTGTCCGACATCCCGATCGTGGGCGCCACCGTCCACCGGTAGAGGAGGAAAGGCAGGAAGAGGAAAGGGTGGGCGGCGAGGAGGGTGAGGGCGTGGGTCACGACCGCCTTCACTTGCCCTCGCGCACGGCTTTCCTGGCCAGCCCGTCCACGACTCCCGGGGCGAAGATGCGGAGGAGCCGGCTCAGCCGGCCGCCGCGCCAGTTCGTGATCACGAGCCGCCGCCGGCGCTCCATGCCCGCGACGGTGAGGGCGGCGCACTCCTCCGCGGTCATGATCTTGTCCTCCTGCATCGGGCTGGCGCCGAGGGGCTGGCCGTCCGGCCCTGCCGCGCGGCGATGGATCTCCGAGCGCACGAAGTAGGGCGCCACCATCGTCACCGACACGCCCGTGCCGTCCAGCTCGATGCGCAGCGAGTCGAAGAACCCGAAGACGGCGTGCTTGGTCGCGGCGTAGCCGGTGCGCGTGGGCACGCCGGTGAGGCCGGCCAGGCTGGCCATGACCACGATCTGCCCCCGGCTCTTCTTGAGGTGCGGGAGCGCGTAGTAGGTGGGATACACGCAGCCGAGATAGTTCACCTTCATGAGGCGTTCGTAGACGGAGAGGTCTTCCGTCTCGTCGAAGCGCGCCAGCATGCCGACGCCGGCGTTGTTGACGAGGACGTCGAGGGTCCCGAACGTCTCCGCCGTGGCGTCGACAAGGCGCCGGCACTGGTCGACCGACGTCACGTCCGTGGGCACGACCCGCGTCTCCGCGCCCGCCGCGCGGCACTGGGCGGCGACGTCCTCCAGACGGGCGCTGTCGCGCGCAGCCAGCACGAGCCGCGGCCGCTGCGGCGCGAGGGCGAGGCACAGGGCCTTGCCGATGCCCGACGAAGCGCCGGTGACGACGACCGACTTGCCGGTGTACAGGGCCATCAGAAGTCTCTCGCCCGGTAGGTGTCGCGTCCGCCCATGACCGTGAGCAGGACGCGTGTCTTCAGGATCTGCGCGGGCGGGAGGGCGAGGATGTCGTCCGAGAGGACGACGAGATCGGCCAGCCGGCCCGCCCCCAGCGTGCCCTTCCTCTGCTCCTCGAAGCTCGCGTAGGCGGCGTCGCGCGTGAAATGGCGCAGGGCGGCCTCGGCCGAGATGCGCTCCTGCGGCTGCCAGCCGCCGGCGGGCGTGCCCTCCGGCGTCATGCGCGTGGCCGCGCAGTAGATGCCGCGCAGGACCTCCATGGAGAAGACGGGCGAGTCGCTGCCGAAGGCCTGGACCGCGCCCGCCTCGTCGAGCGAGCGGAAGGCCATGGCCCGTGACGCGCGGTCCGGTCCGAGGGTGGGCGCGTAGACGTCGAACGTGTTCTGGTCCGGACTTGCGAAGAGGGCCTGCGTCGAGGCGATCACGCCGAGGGGCGCGAAGCGGGCGATATCGGCACGCGTGGGCACCTCGATGTGCTCGACGCGGTGTCGCCGGCCGCTCGTCCCGTTGGTCCGGGCCGCGCGCTCGTACGCGTCGAGCGCGATGCGGATCGCCTTGTCCCCGATCGCGTGCAGGAAGATCTGGAATCCTTCGCGGTCGTAGAGCGCGACCGTGCGGTCCAGGTCGGCCGGTGTCCAGTTCAGCTCGCCCGTCCCACCGCCCACGTAGGGCTCGAGCATGGCCGCCGTCTTCGACTCCACCACGCCGTCGACGAATCCCTTGACCGCGCCGAACTTCATCAGCGGCCCCGGATACTTCGTCCGCATCTCCTCGTACCGGGCGAGCTCGTCCGGCGGGATGTCCTTGAGCATCGGCAGGGCGCAGTAGAAGCGGACCTTCAGCCCGCCCTCCGCCGCCACGCGCTCGTAGGCGGGCAGGTCCGCGGCCGCCGTCCACGCGTTCTGGGCCGAGGTCAGGCCGTAGGACGCGGCCTCGTCGAGCCGCCGCCTCAGCGCGGCGTAGCGCTCCTCGTCCGTGGGCGGCGGCACCTTCCGGCCGACGAGGCGCGCCGCCGACTCCTTGAGCGCGCCCGTGGGCTCGCCCTTCTCGTCGCGGACGATCACGCCGTGCTCCGGGTCGGGCGTCTCGCGCGTGATCCCGCCCGCTTCGAGCGCCTTGGAGTTGGCCCAGGCCGTGTGCCCGTCGTAGCTCGTCATGAACGCGGGCCGGTCGGCGACGACGGCGTCGAGCTGCCGTCGATGGGGCAGTCCGCCGGGGAACGCGCCGTACACCCAGCCCCGGCCCGTGACCCACGGCCGCTCCGGATGCGCGGTCGCGTAGGAGCGGATGCGGCTCTGGACCTCGTCGACGGAGGCCGCGCCTGTGAGGTCGACCGTGTCCACCACGAGGAAGTGCAGGTGAGCGTCATTGAAACCGGGGGCGACGAACCGGCCGCGCAGGTTCACGGTAGTGGTGGCGGGGCCGATGTAGGAGCGGACCTCGGCGTCCGTTCCCACCGCGACGATGAGGTCGCCGGCTAGGGCAATGGCCTGCGCCCGCGGCTGTGCCGGATCTCCCGTCCAGATCCGTCCCCCCAGGAAGACGCGATCGGCGGCGGGGACGGCGGACGGGCGTGGCGCCGCCGCCACCGCCGCCAAAGCGCCCACGGCCGCGGCGAGCGCGCGCAGTCTCGACTTCATGGCTCGACGGATTCTAGTGCGCCCGCCCTCGCCATTGACAGGCCCGGGCACGGGGACTAGGCTCCCCGTACCGCATCACTTCGTACCGAGCCCCGCGGCCGCACGGTCATCTGGGGGCTATCCGCCTTCTCCTCGCCGAGCCGCCTGCGCCGCCCGCAAAAAGGAGTCCGATATGTCTCGAACCACGATCGCCCTCGGGATCGCCCTGACCGGACTGACCGCCGCCGTCGGCGCGCAGAGTCCCGACCACTCCGGCCCACCGCCCGTCCTCACCATCACGCGCGAGGAGATCAAGCCCGGCCACATGGCCACCCACGAGAAGCTCAACGCGGCCTTCGTCTCGGCCGTGTCGAGGACGCCGTCCGAGAGCCGATGGCTGGGCCTCGTGCCCGTCTCCGGCGACGAGAACACGACGATCTTCCTCTCCGCGTTCGGCAACTTCGCGCAGGCCGAGACGCAGCGCAAGGCGGACGAAGATCTGCTCATGAACACCGCCTTCAAGTCGGAGATCGAAGCCCTCGACAAGCAAGCCGGAGACGTGCACGCCGCCCAGCGCACCACGTACGCGCGCTATCGCCCCGACCTCAGCTTCCACCCCGCAACCATGGAACAAGTGGCGCAGTCCCGCTACTTCGGCATCACGACCGTGCGCATCAAGTACAACCGCGTGCCGGACTACGTCGAGTACGTCAAGGCCGTCAACGCCGCCCGCGAGAAGGCCAGGCTGCCCATCCAGCTCGTGGTGTATCAGGTCACCTCGGGCGCGCAAGCGGGCACGTTCGTCTCCTTCCGCCCCCTCAAGAGCCTGAAGACGTGGGATGACGACTACGCCGCGACCGCCGAAGCGGAGAAGGCCATGACGGAGGCCTACGGCGGGGAGGAGGCGGCGCGCAAGGTCCGTCTGCAGGGCGCGGATCTCGTGATGGTCAGCGACAACGCCGTGTACGCCATGAACCCGAAGATCAGCCGTCCCGCCCCCGAGTTCGCGAATTACGACCTGGCCTTCTGGGCTCCGAAAGCCGCGGAGACCCGCACCGCCGCCGCCGCCAAGCCGGGCGCCAGCAAGCAGCCGGCGTCGGTGAAGAAGGAGGCCCCGAAGCAGTAGTCCTAGCGGGGTTCGCTCTCCTCCGCGCGATATGATCGGGCCGTACGGAGGCCGCCGATGGCCGCACCCGCCCCCATCGTCGCGCGCGAGGAGAGCGATCCCGAGTTCACGCCGGGCGTGGGCGGGCGGAGGGCGGCGTGAGGTGGCTCCGTGAGAAGTGGGCACGGGCACGCGGCAGCGAAGACTTCGCCTGGGCCTGCCTGTTCACCAACGTGGTCGGAGTCCCCGGCCTGGGCACGCTGATGGCACAGCGCTGGGAGGGCGTGCCCCAGCTCATCCTGGCCATCATCGGCGGAGTGCTCCTCACCTGGTGGCTGGTCGCGTTCATGATCGCGGAGTTGCGGACGATGGAGCTCCCGCCTCCGGGTGGCCCCACCCTCGGCCTCGTCCTTTGGGGGCTCGCGTTCTTCACCGCCGGCTGGCTCTGGGCGCTCGCCTCCAGCGTGGCCGTGTTCCGGGCGACCAGACGCGGCGGGCCACCGTCCGGCAGAGCCACCTCGTGAGAAGGACGGCCGTCCCCGGGCGCGGTCAGCGGCGGCAGCGCGAGATCACGCGCGACGTGATTTCGGAGCTGGTGGGCGGATTCTCACCGAGGCCGAGGGAGTGGAGGCTCTCGTGAATGAGGGCCGCGTCGGCCAGGAAGGGGTCGTGGCGCGCGGCCTCCACGAACTGCTGAGTGCACACGAGCACGATCTGGCTGCCCGGCCAGGTGAAGGCCAGCGTCCGCGGCGCGCGGCAACGGCCCTGGCTGCTGCCGTCGTAGAAGAGGAGGGTGCCGAGGTGCTCCGCGCCCGATTCGCCGGCGCGATCGAGGACCTCCTGCAGCGAACGGCCGCTCGCGTCCTGGAAATCGGTGAAGAGGCGCTGGCAGCCCGGCTTCTCGAGCCGCGCGCGTGCGCGGTCGAGCGAGCGCTGCACCGTGCCCGCGTCGTACACGCCGCGGAGGCGGACGCGGATCACACTCGACGCGGCTCTGGGCTCCGCGACCCCCATGGACGTGGCCAGGACGAGCAAGACCACGCAGGACAACACCTTCGCAGCATTCCTGGGATACATCGGCGACTCCTTCCCGGAGCCGCTTGGCCAAGGGCGACCGGCTTCTCTCGCTTGAAGGAACGAGAGGGAGGGGTCGGAAGTCCTTCGCGAGTGCTTCGAAACTCTTGAGATCGCCGGAGGCAGCGACGATACGGTTCGGGGAGTGCGAGCTGGACCTGGAGCGCCGGGAGCTACGGCGCGGCGGGCAGCCCTGCCACCTGACCCCGCGGGCGTTCGCCCTGCTGGCGCTGCTCATGGCCGAGCGCCCGCGCGCGGTGCGCAAGGCGGACCTGCGCACGCGGCTCTGGCCGGAGACCTACGTTTCCAACACCGCGCTCGCGCAGCTCGTCACCGAGCTGCGCAAGGCGATCGGCGACGAGGCCCGGCAAGGCCTCTGGATCCGGACCGTCTTTGGCTACGGCTACGCCTTCGCGGGGGAGGCGGCGGAGGCGGACGACGCCAAGGCCGCGAAGCCGGCCCCGGCGGGGGCGGCCGTGCCGACCCGGTGGCTGCTCTGGCGGAGCCAGGTCCTGCCCCTCACGGAAGGCGAGAACGTCGTCGGCCGCGGGCACGACGCCCAGGTGAGGATCGCCGTTTCCGAGGTGTCGCGGCGGCACGCGCGCCTCGTGGTGGCCCCCACCGGCACGACGGTCGAGGACCTCGAGAGCCGGAACGGCACGTTCGTGCGTGGCCAGCCCGTGCACCGGGCCACGCCCGTGGCCGACGGCGACGAGGTGGGATTCGGGCCGGAGCTCACGACCTTCTGCGCGCCCTCCCAGTCCAAGAAGACCCGCACCGCCGCCCGGCGCCGACGCTGACCGCGCGTGGACGACGGGCGCTCAGCGCGCCGAGTCCGCGGCCGGCGCCGGCTCGAGGCTGCTGACGGCGACGATCGCGCGCTGCCGGCGTTCCACGCCCGGACGGATCTCCAGCGAACCCTTGACCAGCACGCGCCGGCCATCGAGCGACTCCGCCCGCTGGCGGCCTTGCGGAAGCGACGTGAGGTCCAGCTCCCAGGTGGCGCCGCGGGCGGA
>DASTLK010000806.1:0-11452 GCA_035715025.1 Vicinamibacteria bacterium | reverse complement strand
GGGGCGGCCGAGCGCACGGTGAACGGCAACGTGAGGAGGGGCAGGGCCAGCAGCGGCCAGGCCATCGGGGGGATGCGGCGCAGGGCCATGAGTCCTCCTCCTAGAGACACTTCACCAATATGCGGGACCGTCTTCCGCTCTGTTCGTACTTCTCCCTGCGCCCCGGCGGCAGGTCCTCCGGCGTCCCCTCCGCGAATCCGGCCTTCGATCCGAAGAAGTTGTAGGCCTGGGTCGAGAGGGCGAGGAGCTTCTCGAGGCCCATCTCTCGCGCGCGGTCCTCCACGTACTGTGTCATCCGCCGGCCGATGCCCTGGTTCTCGTGGGAAGGGCGCACGCGCAGGCAGGCCACCTCGCCCTTCTTCTCCTCCGGGTAGACGTGCAGGGCGACGCAGGCGATCGGGTTCCGGTCCACCTCGTACAGGTAGTAGTCGTCGAGCTGCCTTTCGATCGCGGCCTGCGAACGCGGCAGCAGCTCCTCGCTCTCCACCGAGGCCTGGATGAGCTGCTGGATGCTCCGGATGTCACCTCGGCGCGCACGACGGATCTGGCGATACTCGTTCGCGTAGACGAGGGTGCCGATGCCCTCGTTCGAGAAGACCTCGGCCAGCAGACCCTCGTCCACCCGCCCGTTGATGACGTGGACGCGGGGCACGCCGAACCGGCATGCGGCCACGGCGTGGCGCGCCTTGGAAGCCTGCGCCGGCGCCACGAGGCCCTTGTCCAGCGCGCCCGCCAGCTCGTCGACGGACACCTGCCTCGCGATGGTGCCGTTGACCATGAGGCCGTCCGCCGTCGTGATGTACACGAGCTTGACCGCCCCCAGCGCCTTGGCCACTTCCAGCGCCACCGCGTCGGAGTTGACCCGATAGGTCTTGCCGTCGCCGTCCATTCCCAGCGGCGGCACGACCGGCACGATGCCGTTGGAGAGGAGGGTCTGCAGCAGCTCCATGTCGATGCGCTCGATGCGCCCGGTGAAGAGGTGATCGACTCCGCGCACGATCCCGAACGGGTGGGCGATCACTGCGTTGGTGCTGGCCCCGCGGAGGTCGGTCGCGCTCAGGCCCTCGAGGATCTGGTGGGTCAGGCGGCTGGCCGCGGTCAGGGCCAGCTGCAGGGTCGCGGCGTCGGTGACGCCCGACCCCTCCAGGTCCGAGGGCGCGGACACCTTCTCGTCGGCCAGGGCCTGGATCTGCGCGGACGCGCCGTGGACGAGGACGGTGCGGACGTTGAGCGACCGCAACACGGCCACGTCGAGGAGGATGTTGCCGAAGTTCTCGTCTCCCACCACGGCCCCGTCCGCCGCGATGACGAACGTCTTCTCGCGGAACTGGGGTACGTAGCGGAGGATGCCGCGCAGGTCGGTAGGCCTCATCGCGCCCTCATTGCCCGAACTTCGTGCCTTGCAGGGCGGCGATGCCCACGCGCTCGGCCCGTTCCCCGATGTCGCCCGCGATCATGACGAAGTTCACGCCGTAGCGGTAGAAGAACTGGCCCTTGGCGGTCAGGGCCTTGCTGAATTGGTCGGCGTCGATCTCCGTTTCCCAGCGCGTGAGGAGGATGGTGACCCGGCGATCGCCGCACACGTAATGATGATAGACGTCGCCGACGGCGCCCGCCGCCGCGTCGTTGGTCCAGCGCGAGGGCAGCAGGGCCCAAGGCACCTCGATGGACTGGCGAGAGCCGGTGAGCACGGCCAGGCCCAGCTCGCCGATCGACCCTTCGCCGGCCTTGACCCAGCCCGGACCCAGGGCCGACGAGAGGTCGGGGAGCGTGAGGTGCTGCTCCTTGTAGCGCGCGCGTCCCACCCAGTACTGCTCGGGGTGGAGGATCTGCCGCGTGGAGTACGGAGGATAGCGATAGGCTTCGTCGATGTCCTTGGCCTGCACCCCGCCGCCCAGATAGAACTCCCAGGGCTTACCCTGCAGCAGGAAGCTGAATCCGAGCAGATAGGGCAGGAGGAGGGTCCGCTGGGTGAAGGAGGGGGCCACCCTCAACCCCGCCGCACGCCTCGTCTCCGTCCGGTGCAGCTCGGCCGTCGCCTTCTCCTCTCCCTCCTCGCGGCCGAGGTAGGCGAGCATCACGGCCATCGCCGAGCCTTCCACCACGGCCGTGATGGCGGTCGCATGGTCGGCGTTGTCGCCCGCCTTCTTCGCCAGTACGGCCAGGTCGTAGTGCTGGTCCTCGAGAGCGTGGGTCAGCTCGTGCGCCATCACCCCCTTGGCTTCGTCCCGGGAGACGTGGTCGAGCAGGAAGAAGGTGTTGGTGCCGTGCTTGTAGTAGCCCGCGAGCCCGCTCTCGGCAAGGTCGAGGTACCCGGTGATGAGATCGGTCCCGGGCGGGACGAGCCCCATCTGGATGTAGGCATCCTGCGTGTGGCGCGCGTCCTCCTCCGCCTGCGGGGGAATGTTCGACTTGAACTCCGCGCGCGCCTCGGCGCCGCTGATGATCTTCACGGTGATGGGCGTCTTGAACTTCATGCCGCGGATCGTCTCGACCTTGGCGCTCACTTCCTGGACGAGCGCTTCCGCCTCCGCCTGCGTGAGGGCGGAGACGCGAGACGGCGGCGGCGCCTCCGCCCGCGCGCCCTTGGCGGGCCCGAGCAAGGCGGCGGCGATCACGGGCGCGACCCAGATCCTCACGGGTCGCGATTATAGCTGCCGGGTTACGAGCGCTGGCCGAAGTGCACGATGGCGAGGATCAGCCAGGCGGCGCCCACGACGCGGAACAGCCAGCTCACGGCCCAGGTGCCGATCAGGGCCTGGAGGTGCACGGGGAAGGGCGGGCGCAGGGGAGAGTCGGCCTGGGCCCGTCCGCGGGTGGCGAGAAAGCCCAGAGGCAGGACGGTGATCGCGATGGCGAGGCGGAACGCGTTCACGGCGTCGGGATAACGTGTCGCGCTCACCCGGCCGGAGGCGATGACGGCGCCCGCGACCAGGAACGCGGCCAGCGTGCCCAGGATGCCGACCTGCAGGAACCTCCGGTGCCGGGCCGCCCATTCGAGGAACCGGTGCGCGCGGTCGGCGTGCGCCTCGCCGCAGGCGCGCCAGCGCGTGGTCCCGAAGGGCTCCTCGACGTCGAAGGCAGGTCCCTCCACGGTCGCGCGCCCGCACCACAGGCATCGCCGCGCGGAGCGCGCCAGCGCGAATGGCCGCGCGTAGACGCGATGGCTCAGCATGAGCGCGACCCCGAGCGCCAGCGACGCGCCGACGCCGAACGGCGCGCGCGTGAACAGGAAGAGGACGATGGGCACGGGCAGGAAGAGCAGGAGGCCGAGCAGGCGGTCGGACACGGAAGCGGATGGTACCCTTTGGGCAGCGTAGGTGAAGGCATGACAGCGCTGGGACGCGGTCTCGTGGACGGCCATCTCCCGCCGGAGGAGGTCGCGCGCATCGCCGGCGAAGGCCTCGCGCGCCTTCCCCTGGACGGCCAGCGCGTGCTCGTCCTCATCCCGGACGGCACGCGGACCATGCCCATGCCCCTCATGTTCGACATCCTGGAACGGGAGCTGGCCGGCCGCGTGGCCGCGCTCGACTACCTCGTCGCCCTCGGCACCCACATGCCCATGGACGACGCGGCGCTGAGCCGGCTCGTGGGACGCCCGGTCGCGGACGGGCAGGCGGGCCGGTCCCGGATCTTCAACCATCGCTGGGACGACCCGGCCACCTTCGCGAACCTCGGGGCGATCCCGGCCCGCGAGATCGCCGACCTCACCGCGGGCCGTCTCACGGACGAAGTGCCCGTCTCCCTGAACCGGCTCGTCCTCGAATACGACCACGTCCTCATCTGCGGTCCCGTCTTTCCGCACGAGGTGGTCGGCTTCTCGGGCGGGACGAAGTACCTCTTCCCCGGCATCGCCGCGCCCGCGATCATCCACTTCACGCACTGGCTCGGCGCCCTCATCAGCAGCTACGAGGTGATCGGGACCGCGGACACGCCGGTGCGCGCGGTGATCGATCGCGCGGCCGCCCTTCTCGACACGCCGGTGTCGCTCCTGGCCCTGGTGGTGACGCACGAGGGAGTGGCCGGCCTCTTCTGCGGCGACACGCGGGAGGCGTGGCGGGCGGCGGCGGCCCTGTCCGCGCGCCGCCACATCATCTGGCTCGACGAGCCCGTGGACCGCGTGCTGGCGGTGATGCCGCGCATGTACGACGACCTCTGGACCGCGGCCAAGGGCATGTACAAGACGGAGCCGGCGGTCGCGGACGGGGGCGAGGTGGTCATCTACGCGCCCCACGTTCCCGAAGTCAGCTACGTGCACGGCCGGCTCATCGACGAGGTCGGCTATCACTGCCGCGACTATTTCCTCGCGCAGTGGGAGCGCTTCCGCGGCTACCCGGGCGGGATCCTGGCCCATTCGACCCACGTCAAGGGCCTGGGGACCTACGACAGCGCGCGAGGCGTCGAGACGCCGCGCATCCGCGTGACCCTGGCCATGGGGATCCCGCGCGAGCGCTGCGCGCGCATCAACCTCGGCTATCAGGATCCGGCGCGGCTCGATCCCGCGCGCTGGGCGGAAGAGGCGGGGCCGGCGGACCTGGTCGTCCCGCATGCGGGCGAGATGTTGTACCGGGTGGGGCGGCCGGGCGGCTAGCTGACCGTAGGCAGGCGCACGCGACTCACTCGGTTAACAGATAAGACGCTGTGGCCAGGTCGGCGGTCATCCTTTGCCCGCTGTCACCTCGATCAACCAATCGGGGGGCCTGGTGGCGGGGCCGGAACCACCATCGGATCCGCCGCGCGTCCCGGTCGCGCGAGGAACCGCGCGATCGCATCCGCCGTCGCGCGCCGATCCGCGGCCTCGACGGCGCGATCCGGCGCCGCGCGCAGGCGCTGAGCCAGATCGCGTAACGCGGATTCGTAGCCGGCGCGCACGGCCGCGTCCGCTGCGCGATCGCCCGCCACCTCCATGAGCTTCGCGACCGCGACGTCCCGGACCGCGCGGCGGATGGCGGCGCGCGAGCCCTCCTCGGGCGCGGCCGCCACCAGACGATCGACGAGCGCCGTCGTCACCTCGAGCAGCGAGGGGTTGCGCGCGTCCTCGGCGTTGAAGCGCGCCAGCCGCGCGGCACGGGCGGGATGGAGCAGCGCTCCCAGCGTGATGGTCGCGGACGCGCGCGCGGCCGCGATGGGATCGAAGACCGGCGTGGTCGAGCGCTCGAACCGCTCGGCCGTGCCCGTCCCGTACCCCGACGCCGGGGGCGGGATGAGATCCACGATCCGCGGCGGCAGGGCCAGGAACTCCGGTTCGAGTGTGGTCAGGGCCAGGCGCAACGCGTCGCGCTGTTTCGCCGGCGCCACGATCTGGCGCACGGTCTCCGGCACGACCTTCCCCGCGTCCGGTCCGAAGGCCTCGCGCACCGCGTAGGTGAAGAACACGCCGCCGAGCGACTTCAGCGCCGCCTCGAGCTGGTAGCGGTGATGAAGATAGAGGGGCAGGAGGAGCGGCTCCAGCTCGGACAGGGGCTGGCCGGGGCGGAGGTTCGCGAGCCCGAAGTGGTCGAGCGCGATGCGTCGCACCTCGATCTCGTGGCGCAGCGATTCGATCGGATCGGCGCCGTTGTCCCAGACCGCCCCCAGCGGGTGCGCGGTGCCGGGATCGCGCGAGTGCTCGTCGGAGACGAACAGCATCCCGGCCCGCACGCCCTCCTGAACGATCCTGGCCAGCGCCTCGTCCTCGTTCGTGCCCGGCGCGAACTGCGCATAGCCGTAGCGGATGGAGAAGGCGTCGAAGGCCCCGATGCCGCGGCCGTACGCGTCGGAGAAGTCCAGTCGCCCGTCGCGGATCTGTACGAGGGGCGCCGGATAGTCCATCACCGACGCGCGCCCATAGGTGCTGGCCGCGAAGTTGTGGTCCAGGCCGAGGGTGTGGCCGACCTCGTGGGCGGCGAGCTGGCGGATGCGCGCCAGGGCCAGCTCGGTCGGAGAGACGGAGGGATCGAGGGTGGCCAGGATCTCGGGGTTCGGTCCCTCGTACGGCGCCACGAGCCCGGACGCGATGGTCACGTCCTGGCGAATGCGCAGCGAGCCCAGCGAGACGTTGCCTTTGATGATCTCGCCCGTGCGTGGATCCGTCACCGCCTCTCCGTAGGACCATCCGCGCGTGGAACGATGCACCCAGTTCACGACGTTGTAGCGCACGTCCATGGGATCCGCGTCCTCGGGCAGCACGCGCACCTCGTAGGCGTTGTGGAAGCCGGCGCGCTCGAAGGCCTCCTTCCACCACGAGGCGCCCTCCACGAGCGCGCTGCGGATGGGCTCGGGGGCGGCGTTGTCGACGTAATACACGATGGGCCGCACGACGTCCGACACTGCGGCCGCGGGGTCCTTTTTCTGCAGGCGATGCCGCGCGATGAAGCGCTTCTCCAGCGGCGTGGCGAACGGGCTCGCGTAGTCGTAGACCTCGATGCCGAAGAACCCCGCGCGCGGATCCAGCCGCCGCGGGGTGTACCCGGGCGGCGGAAGCTGCACGAACGAGTGATGCTGGCGGACGGTGACGGTATCCGGCGTCGGCGTCACGGACGCCACCAGTGGTCCCGGGCGGTCCCTCGTCACGAGGGTGACGGTCGCTTCGACCTCCGTGTTGCGGGGGAACGCCTTCGTGCGCGGCAGGAAGAGCGCGCTGCGCGCGGCGTCCACGGCGTAGCTGCCCTGCTGGTTGTCCCGGAGGCGCGCGCCCACGCCGTGCGCGTCACGCAGGAAGAAGTCGGTGGCGTCGACGAGAAGGCGGCCACCGCTCTCCGCCTCGACCTTGAAGGACCAGAGGACGGAGGAGGCAAAGGATTCGGCCACCGCCTTCTGCTCGGCCGCGCTGCCGTCGATGGCGCGGAAATGCGTGTTGGACTGGACGAGCAGGACCTTGGGGCCGATGCGCTCGAAGCGGACGAGGCGGGTGTCGCCGAGCTGGTTGCGGTCCAGCCCGATCGGATTCGATCCCACCCCGGTGGCGAGCGAGACCTGGTAGATCACTTCCTCGCCCGTGCGCGGGATCTCGAGGAACAGCTTGCCCTCCTTCTCGTCCCAGTGCAGGGGGAGGAAGCCGTCCTGGTTCTGGAGCTTCGCCGTTCGCGCGACGATCGAATCGGAGGACGCCGCGGCCGGCGTGGGCGAAGGGGAGGGCGCGGCGGGCGCGGAGGCGCGTGGGTTGGGGGCGGTGGCACATCCGGTGAGGGCCAGGAGAAGAAGGCTGAAGGGCAGGCGCATGGCGCGACAGTCTAGCCGACGGCATCATGGGCGCACAGGGAGGGTTCGCATGAAGGGTCGTCGCTTCCCGAAGGCAGTCGTGGCCGCCATCCACGAAGGAAAGATCCTGGGGATTCGGGCCGGGGCCGGACCCCACCGCGTGATCGGCATCTGGGCCGTCGTCGTGGAGGGTCGCGTGTTCGTGCGTTCGTGGAGCCTCGAGCCGCGGAGCTGGTGGCGGACGTTCCTCGAGGACCCGCGCGGGATCATCGAGGTCGGCGGGCGCACCATCCCGGTGCGGGCGGTCCAGACGCGCAGCCTGCGCCTGAAGGACGCCGTGGATCGCGCCTACCTGGAGAAGTTCCACACGCCGGGGTCGCTCAAGTTCGCGCGCGACCTCGGCCGGAAGAAGTCGCGGGAGACCACGACCGAGCTCGTGCCCGGGTGACGGACGTCTTCTAGCGTTCGCCCACGTGTGGCCGCGTGGCCAGGCCGATCTCCTCCACGCCGGCCGTGCGGCAAGCCTGGAGGACGCGCGCCACCGGCGCGTAGTCCATGTCGCGATCGGCCTGGATGAGCACGGCCAAGGACGTGCGCGAGGTCTGGACTCGGGCCGCCAGATAGGTGCTCAAGGCCTCGAGGTCCATCGGCTCGTCCTTCCCGATCCGAGCGCCGGTCGCGGTCACGACCAGCGCGATCGCCTCCTTCGGGGCGTCGCGTCCGTGGCGGGCGTCGGGAAGGGGCACCGGCGGCGCCGTGATCTTCGGCACCGCGACCATGAAGATGATGAGGAGGACGATCATGATGTCCGCCATCGGCGTGACGTTGATGTCGGATACGACCGTGCGCCGTCCGCCGAGCCGCATCGCCATGTCCATTCGACACCGCGACCGCGGCTGCGGTTCCGGCCCTAGCTTCGCGGCTCGAGGGCCCGGCGCGCGGCCCGCTCCGCGGCCTCCAGCTCCCGGGCCGCCTCGTCGAGCGAGGCGACCGCTTCGCCCAGCGGAACGCTCATGGCGGGAAGCTGGCGCAGCCACTCCATGAGCGAAGGCGAGACGGTGGCCAGCTCGCGCAGGTGCGCTGCGGCCTGGGCGTAGGCGCGGTCTCGAGGCAGGGAGGCGAGGCCGCTTCGGATGGCCTCGTGCGCCGTCGCCATTCGGTCCGCCGCCTCCGTCAGAGGGCGCCGCAGGCCTCCCTCGGGCCGAGCGGTCGAGGCGGACCGGGGGTGCAGCGTCTCCGCGACGCCGAGGACCTTCTGGACCATTTCCGGCAGCGGCGTGACCGCCTTCACGACCGCGGCCAGCGTTTCCGCGAGCAGGGGCGAGACCCGCGCGAACTCGCGCAGCGGCTCCGTCAGCGGCTCGTAGTCCTCGGCGCGCGGGAGACGAAGCAGCGACTCCGACCATCCCTGGTGCGTGGCCACCAGGGTCTCCGCGACATCGCTCAGGCTGCGCGCCGCCGTCTCCAGAGGCCCCACGGCCGTGCGCACGGCCTCGAGGCTCTCGAGCAGGCGCGGCGCGCTCTGCGCGAACGCATAGAGATGATCCGCGAGCGGCTGGAAGTCGTCCGCGCGCGGCAGGTCCGCGGCGGTGGCGGACAGCAGGTCCGCGCTTTCGCTGAGCCGCGCGACGACATCGACGGCAGTCCCCGACGGAGCGACGGTCCGGCCACCCATCCGCGCGAGCGTTTCCGTCTGCGCGGCCACGGCGCGCGCGAGCGCCGCCACCTCCTCGCGGAGGGCGGCCAGCATGTCCGCGGCCGGGGCGGCCGCCCTGGGCCGGGAGGGCGGGTGGCGGCTCGAGGCCTTCGACGCAGGACGCTTCCGGGCCGTGGGCATGGGCGCACACCTTAATACAGGCACGTAGCGCACGCGAGCGAGGCGCGCGCGCTACACTCCGCAGCATGCCCGCCGCCGCCCCGCGGCCCGTCCGCCGCGGATACGCGATCGCCTCCCTCGTCCTCGGGATCCTCAGCCTCCCGACCATCGGCCTGCTCCTCGTCGGCGCCATGACGAGCGTGGTGCTGGGCGTGGTGGCGCTGGTCAAGGCGAGCCGCGAGCCCGAGGAGTACGGGGGAAAGGGCCTCGCCATCACCGGCATCGTCTTGTCCGCAGTGTCGATCGTGATCATCCCGTTCTTCGGCATCGTGGCCGCCATCGCCATCCCGAGCCTCCTGCGCGCCCGCGTCAGCGCGAACGAGGCCGCGGCGCTCGGGGATGTGCGCGCGGTCATCCTCGCGGAAGCCGAGTACCAGAAGGCGAACGCCGGCTACTTCGATCGCCTCGAATGCCTGGCCACGCCCGAGCAGTGCATTCCCGCGCACCACGGACCCTCGTTGATCTCGGCATCTCTCGTCTCGAGCGCCACGGAGAACGGCTACCGTCGCGCCTTCCATCCTGGACCGCGCGCGCAACCGACCCCGCCCAACGCCTCGCCCTCGAGCCTGATGGCGTTCGCCTACGTCGCCACGCCCGCCGCGCCCGGCCGCACCGGCGTGCGGACGTTCTGCGGCGATGCCTCGGGACGGATCTGCTACGCCACGGGCGCGGTCGTGCCCGTGCTGGGTGCCTGCCCCGAGGACTGCAAGCCCTTCTGAGCGGCGGCGCGGCGCTGCGGCCGCGACGCGCTGAGGTATGACTCGAGCGTGCGCCAGGCGAGCTGATCCGCAGGGGCCACCGCGACGGCGATGCCGGCCCGCTGCAGCCGCCGTCCCAGCCGCCGATTGGCGAGCAGCATCTCGAGGCTGGAGACCTTGGCAAACGCCTCCTCGGTTCGCTCGGGTACGCAAAGGGCCAGGCGCACGAGGTCGGGATCCTCGAGGTTGACGAGGATGGGGCGATGCTTGCGAGCGAGGCGGATCAGGGCCGCGCGCAGCAGCTCCGCCGCGGCCAGATCGACGACGGAGGTCAGGAGCACGACCGTCGCGCGACGCGACTCGACGGTGGCCACCGTCTCCACGGCCAGGTCGTACGCGGGCTCGGTGAGCCGCGCGTCGAGGTCGTACAGAGCCGCGTACGCCTCCGCGGCGGCGCGGAGGCCGGAGTGGGAGCGCACGAGGCGCTCGATGCGATCGGAGAAGGCGACGAAGGTGACGCGGTCGCCGCGGCTGAGCGCGACGCGGGCGAGGGCCAGCGCGGCCGCCAGCGCATGATCGAGCTTGCTGCGGCCGGCCTCGATGGACGTCATCGCTCGCGCGCAGTCGAGCAGGATCACGAGGCGCATCCCGCGCTCCCACGTGTCCTCGCGCGCGATGAGGCGTCCGCGGCGGGCGGAAGCCTTCCACTGGATGCGGGTCGGCGCGTCGCCGGGCCGGTAGTCGCGAAGGGCGTACGGCTCGCTGCCGGTGCCACGGAGCCGCAACGGGGCCCGGCCCAGCTCGCGCCGATGGGCGAGGGCGAGCAGGCGGCCGACCCGGCCCTGCCAGCGCGTTTGCGGATAGACGCGGCGCTCGTCGCCCTGCAGCACATCGCGCTGCGCCCAGGCGAAGCCCCAGGGACCGAGGACGCGCACGGTGAGCGGTCCCATGGTGTGCGCGCCGCGCCGGCGGGGCACGACCTCGTACTCCCAGGCCACCTCGTCGGGCCCGGCTCCGACCAGACGCTGCCGGATCGGATGAGGGGCCAACGCGGGATGAAGGGCTTCGCGCGCGAGCACGACCACGCCGGCGGGGGCGGAGAGGCGGACCTCGACGCGCGACGAGCTGCCCTGGACGAGCAGCGGCGGCCAGCGTCGCGCCGCCACCAGCGGCACCCCCGCCGCCCGCCGCCCGTCGACGACGATCGCGACGAGGATCAGGACGTCGGCGATGATGGCGACGACGGCCATCCAGGGCACGGCCACCGCGACGGCGAGGGCCACGGTCGCCACGCCGGCGACGACGATCGCGCGGGCCGCCGGCATCATCGCCGCGGGACCTCGACCGTGTTGACGGTCTCGACCAGGACCTGGGCGGCGGTCTGACCCTCCAGCTCCGACTCCGCCCGCACGATGATGCGGTGGCCCCAGCAGGGCACGAGGAAGCGCTTGATGTCGTCGGGCAGGACGAAGTCGCGCCCGGCGAGCAACGCGCCTGCGCGCGCCGTCTCGAGCAGGGCGAGGCCGCCCCGCGGGCTCACGCCCAGCTCGACGTGAGGCGAGCGGCGTACGGCGCCGGCGAGGGACACGAGGTAGGGCATCAGCTCGGGGGCGACGTGCACGGTCCGGCTGGCCTCGCGCAGGGCCTGGGCCTGCGCGGGCGCGAGGATCGGCTCGGGCAGCGGCCGGCCGCCCCAGCC
>DASTLK010000805.1:0-6170 GCA_035715025.1 Vicinamibacteria bacterium | reverse complement strand
AGCTCTTCAGCTCGAACCCGGGGGCGACGCTCATGCGCAGGGTCACCCCGCTTCCCGGTCCCTCCTCCAGCGACTGGCTCTCGTGCCAGACGCGTTCGCGGATGTAGCCGGCGACCGCCGCCTCGAACGCGATCTCCACCGGCTCCGGTTTGCCCCCGGCGATCCCGAAGGCGCCCCGGGCGTACTCGGAGACGTTGAAGTCGGCGGGCACCTCGAAGCTGTCGTCGCGCACTTCGATCTTCTCGATGCGCTCGACCGCGAACGTGCGCACCTCTCCGTACTCCTCCGCCCGCGCGTACAGATAGAGGCCGCCGTGCCAGTACACGAGGCGATAGGGATCGACGGTGTAGGTCTTGGTCCGCTTGCTGTTGAACGAGTAATAGGCGATGGTCGCGCGCCGCTGGTGCAGCACGGCGTCGATGAGCTGCGCGATGATGTCCTGCTTGTTCGAGTAGTCCTTCCAGGGATCCGGACGCGCGGAGAAGAGGTCCTGGATGCGCGCGAGGTAGGGCAGGCTCCGTGCGGGCAGCGCCTCCCGGATCTTCGCGAAGGCGGCGTCGAGGTCCTGGGCGAAGGGAGCGCCGCCCAGGAACGACATCAGGTTCTTGCTGAAGTACAGCGCGCTGAGCTCGGCCAGGGTGAAGGTCTGGGTCAGCCGCTGCTTGTACCCCTCGACCAGCCTCCACACCTTGCGGCCGTCCGTGCGCTCGTCGAAGAGCGGGAACCCCGCCTCCTGCAGCGCCTCGATGTCGCGGCGGATGGTGCGCTCGGTGACGCCGTGCTCGTCGGCCAGGTCCTGCGCGGTCGTGTAGCGTCCGGCCTCGATCCGCTTGAGGATCCGCCACTGACGAATGACCTCGGCGTTACGCAAGCTGATGACCCTCCAAGCTCATCCCGATCCCGTCTCCCTGTCCGTCTCCCTCTCCGTCTGTTTGGCAGGTACGGACGGAGACGGGCACGGAGACGGAGACGGGACGGGCCTTGCGCGGAATCAATGAACGTCCTCGTCCCGATGGAACAGGAATCCCTGGCCCAACTCTATCCCGAGCTTCTTGAGCACCTGCAGTTCCTCTTCCCTCTCTATCCCCTCCGCGATCACGCGGGCCTTGATCTTGTCCGCGAGCTGACGAAGCGTCTCCAGCAGGCTCTGCTTGATGCTGCTCTTGTCGATGTCGTGCACGAGGCTGGTGTCGAACTTCAGGAAGTCGGGCTCGATGCTGGCCAGCGATTGCAGAGAAGCGTTCCCGGCCCCCATGTCGTCCACGGCCACGCGATACCCGCGCTCCTTGAACGTGCGCAGCGCGTCCTGGAACTCGTCGTGACGCACGATGGCCACGCGCTCCGTGATCTCCACCACCACCTCGCGCGGGCTCAGCCCGCTGTGGGCCAGCACCTCGTCCATGCCGCCCGCCGCCCACTCCGGGTCCTCGACCGCGCTCGGGGAGGCGTTGATGAAGAGGAGGCCCAGGCCGGCGGTGGAGGCGGCGGTCTCGATGGCGGTGCGGCGGCAGAGCCGCTCGAACTCCATCAGGAGGTCGGTCGATTCCGCGAACGCGAACAGGGCCTCCACGGAATCGAAGGACACGCCGCCGATCGGACGCGTCAGGGCCTCGTGTCCGATGATCTGCCCGTCGGAGAGCCTCACGATGGGATGGAACACCGTGCGCACACCCGACTGCGTAATGAGCCGCGAGATCTCCTGGCGGCGCTCCGTCTCCACGCCCGCCCGCTCGACGAGGCTATTCAGCATGGCCTCCGCCACCGCCTGCTGGATGGCGCGCTCGCTGCGCACGATAGGATCGTTGTGGATGCGCGCGTGCCCGGCGGAGAGGTCCAGGGTCCGCAGCACGCTCGCGGGCGGAGCGGACTCGATCCGGCCGCGCAGGGCCGCGAGCAGGCGGTCGCGGCGGGCGGCGCTGGACGACTCGCCCCCGGCCACGAAGATGAGGAACCGGTCCGAGCGCACGGTCTGCAGGCACACGACGTCTTCCGCCGCCAGCTCACCCCCGGAACGCAGCGAGGCGAGCACGGCCGCGAACTCGCGCACGGCGCCGTCGTAGGCCGCCCAGCCCAGCTTGGTCTCCTGCCCGCCGGAGCGTCCGAGGTCGACGTAGATCACGTCGGCCGTGCCCTTCGACTCCAGCAGGCGGCGCACGTCCTCGATCACCGCGGGCAGCGCGGGCAGGCCGGTGAGCCCGTCGTAGAGCTGGCTCTTGTAGCGGAGCCACTCCGTGCGCAGCCGGTAGTAATCGTTCTGGGTCGAGGTGGTCAGGAACGCGCTCTCCAATGGCCTTTCCGGATTCTTAGGTGCGAACCGGCTTTTTTCAACTGGCCGCCAGCGGTCACCGTCGCATTCGATGGCTGCCTCTGGCGCCCACCAGCGTGCTGATTGGGTGGGCTATACTCTCGGCCGCCGCCGCCCTTCTGGAGGTTCCTCATGTCGGACCGGCCTCTCAGGCTCGGTGACGTCGTCGACGATTACTGCCCGCGGTGTCGCCTGCTGCTCAATCACGACATCGCCAGCCTCACTGAGGGCCAGATCGCCAAGGTCACCTGCCGGACCTGCTTCAACACGCACGACTACCGGCACGGCCAGGTCCCGACCCGCCGCTCGAAGAAGAAGGACGACAACAAGAGCCTGATGGACCAGGTCCTGGCCGGCATGCCTCCCCCTCCGGATCCCCCGCGCCCGCCCGCGGTGCCCGTCAAGAAGCGCCGCGACCTCTGGGCCGAGGTCGAGCGCCTCAAGAAGAAGTAGGCCCGCCGCCATGCGGGCCGTCGACGTCATCCAGAGAAAGCGCGACGGCCACGAGCTGACCCGGGACGAGATCGCCTTCTTCATCGAGGGCTACACGCGGGGGACCATTCCCGATTACCAGGCCTCCGCCCTGGCCATGGCCGTGTTCTTCAAGGGCATGACGGCGGCGGAGACGGTGGCGCTCACGGAGTCGATGATGCGCACGGGCGAGGTGCTCGACCTCGGCGAGCTGCCCGGCCCCAAGGTCGACAAGCACTCGACGGGCGGCGTGGGCGACAAGACGTCGCTCGTCCTGGCGCCCCTGGCCGCGGCCTGCGGCGTGTACGTGCCGATGATCTCGGGCCGCGGGCTGGGCCATACCGGCGGCACCCTCGACAAGCTCGAGTCGATCCCGGGGTTCCGGGTCGGGCTCTCCCTCGACGAGTTCCGCGCCGTGCTCCGCAAGAGCCACCTCGGCCTCATCGGCCAGACCCCGGAGATCGCGCCCGCGGACCGCAAGCTGTATGCGCTGCGCGACGTGACGAGCACGGTGGAGAGCCGGCCCCTCATCGCCGCCTCCATCATGAGCAAGAAGATGGCGGAGGGGATCGACGCGCTGGTGCTGGACGTCAAGACCGGCGACGGCGCGTTCATGGTGAAGGAAGAGGACTCGCGCGCCCTGGCGGAGGCGATGCTCGCCATCGGGCGCGGGATGGGCAAGAAGATCGTGGCCCTCATCACGGACATGGAACAGCCGCTGGGTCGCACGGTAGGCAACGCCCTCGAGATTGTGGAGTCCATAGAGACGCTGCAGGGCAAGGGACCGGAGGATCTGGAGACGATCTCCGTCGAGCTGGCGGCCTGGATGCTGAGCCTGGCCGGAGCGGCGCCGACCCTGGATGCGGCCCGGGCCCGCGTGCGCAGCGCGCTCTCTTCCGGGGCCGGCCTGGAGAAGTTCCAGGAGGTCATCGCGCTGCAGGGCGGCGATCCCCGCGTGTGCGACGACCTCTCGCGCCTGCCGCGGGCCGCGGAGACGGTCGAGCTGCGCGCGGAGTCGAAAGGACGCGTCACCGGGATCGCCTGTCGCGCGGTGGGGACGGCGGCCATGCTGCTGGGGGCCGGGCGCGAGACCGTGGACAGCCGGATCGACCCCGGCGTGGGTTTCGTCCTGCGCAAGAAGGTCGGGGACGCGGTGGCGGCGGGCGACTCGCTGGTCAGCGTGCACGTCAACGATCGGCGCCGGCTGGACGAATCACTGGCGATGCTGCGCCGCGCCATCCGCGTGGGGCCGGAAGCGCCGCCGCCGCGGCCGCTCGTGCACGCGGTGTTGCAGTAGGAGATGGCGCATCGTAGGCTGGCCGTTCTCTGATGGAGCGGCTCCTCTCGATCGTCGGCCTTCTCGCCATCCTGGCCGGGGCCTGGGCCTTCTCGACCAATCGCCGGGCCGTGCGCCTCCCCACCGTCGCCTGGGGGCTGGGGCTTCAGTTCGCCCTGGCCCTGTTCGTCCTGAAGGTGCCCATCGGCCAGCGCATCTTCGCCTGGCTCGGAGAGAAGATCGGCGCGCTGCTCGCCCTGTCCTTCAAGGGCTCGGAGTTCGTGTTCGGGCCGCTGGGCAAGCAGGGCGGGGGCAGCATCGGCTTCGTGTTCGCGTTCCAGGTGCTGCCCACCATCATCTTCGTGGCCGCCCTGTTCGCGATCCTCTACTACCTGGGCGTGATGCAGGTGATCGTGACCCTGTTCGCGCGCGTCATGACGCGGCTCATGGGCGCGAGCGGGGCGGAGAGCCTCAACGCGGCCGCCGGCGTCTTCATGGGACAGACGGAGGCGCCCCTCACCGTGCGCCCCTACCTCAACACCATGACGGAGTCGGAGCTGCTGTGCGTGATGACCTCGGGCATGGCCCACATCAGCGCCGGCATCATGGGTGCGTACATCTTCATCGCGGGAGTGGAGCCGCGCTTCCTGCTCGCTTCGATGCTGATGACCGCGCCCGGCAGCATCCTCATCGCGAAGCTGCTCCTGCCCGAGACGCAGGAGCCGAAGACCGCGGGCACGGTGAAGCTGGAGATCGCGCGCACGGACGCGAACCTGGTGGCGGCGGCGGCGCGCGGCACGTCGGAGGGCCTGAGCCTCGCCCTCAACGTCGCCGCCATGCTGATCTCGTTCCTGGCCCTCATCGCGCTCGTCAATGCGATCCTGGGATTGGCCGGGAGCTCCCTGGAGACGATCCTGGGCTACGTGTTCGCGCCGGTGGCCCTCCTCATGGGTGTGCCCATGAAGGATGCGCTCGCGGTGGGCAGCCTGCTCGGGACGCGCATGGTCACCAACGAGTTCATCGCCTATTCCGCCCTCGGGCCCATGAAGCCCACCCTCGACCCGCGCTCGTTCACCATCGCCACCTTCGCCCTGTGCGGGTTCGCGAACTTCTCGTCCATCGGGATCCAGATCGGCGGCATCGGCGCCCTGGCCCCCGAGCGCAAGAACGACCTCAGCCGGCTGGGCCTGCGCGCGCTGATGGCGGGCACCCTGGCCAACTTCATGACCGCCTGCATCGCGGGCATGCTCCTGTGAGCGCGTTCGCGGAGGCGGAGGCGGCGGCGGCCTTCGTGCGCGGCCGCTCCAAGCTGCGGCCCGTGCTCGCGCTCGTGCTCGGCTCCGGCCTCGGCGCCTTCGCGGACTCCCTGAAGAGCGCGACGCGCATCCCGTTCGCGGAGATCCCGCACTTCCCCACCGCGACCGCGATCGGCCACCGCGGCGAGCTCGTGATGGGCATCGCCGGCGACACGCCGGTGGCGGTCATGAACGGCCGCGTGCACTACTACGAGGGCTATTCGCCCGCGCAGGTCGTGTTTCCCGTGCGCGTGCTCGGCCGGCTGGGCATCAAGACCCTCGTGATGACCAACGCCGCCGGCAGCGTGAACATCAACTACAAGCCGGGCGAGCTCATGATCATCACGGACCACATCAACTACATGGGCATCAACCCCCTCATCGGACCCAACGAGGAACAGCTCGGGCCGCGCTTCTTCGACATGAGCGAGGCCTACGACCCGAAGCTCCAGGAGATCGCGGAGAGGGCGTGCTCGAAGGTGGGCATGACCGTCCGGCGCGGCGTGTACATCGGGTTCAACGGCCCCTCCTACGAGACGCCCGCGGAGATCAAGGCGGCGCGCACGCTGGGCGCGGACGCCGTCGGCATGTCGACCGTGCCCGAGGTGATCGCGGCGCGCCACATGGGGATCCGCGTGCTCGCCATCTCCTGCATCACGAACATGGCCGCGGGCGTCATCAAGAAGAAGCTCCATCACCTGGAAGTGCTCGAGGTGGCGGAGAAGGTCAAGTTGGGCCTGCTCGACGTGCTGGGGCGGGTCCTGGCCGACGCCGCGCGCCTCGCATGAAGATGAGCGCGAAGCCGCGTGCCCACGCCCGTCCC
>DASTLK010000804.1:0-6649 GCA_035715025.1 Vicinamibacteria bacterium | reverse complement strand
CTATCCGCCCCGGGGCGGATAGGACGGGGCCGCGGTTTGACCGCTGCCCCAAGCTTCGTCTTCTCGACCTTCTCCAGGAGCAGAGTGAGAGCCCGGTCGAAGATCGCGCCCGGATCGCCGTTCGGGATCTCGCGACGGAGAAGAGCCTGAACGCGCCGGAGCTTCTCGTGGCTCTCCTTGCCGATCGTGAACTGGACGCGATAGTGCTCCGGCGAGGTGGTCTCGATGATCGGACGGGGAGTCGTCCGTAGCGGCGGTGGAGAGCTGACGGGCGGCGTCGGTTCGGGCGACCCAGGCGTCGCCGCCTCGACGCACGTCGCCGGCGACGTGGCCGCGGGCATGACCGGGGGCGCTGGCGGTGCCGTTGGGAGTTTCCGGACGGAAGAGGGGACGTCCGGCCGTGGCGCCAGCTCCGCGATCACGGCCTCGATCTCGCGCCGGCTGCGGCCGCTGGCCCTCGTGAGCACGGCTTCGTGGTTCTCCCGTGTGAGGTGCGGACGCAGGATCCGGACGGAGGTGAGGGATATCGCGCCGGAGACGAGGGCCTCGAGGATGACGGGAAAGTCTCGGCAGGCTCGGGCCGCCTGGATACGGTTGCAGGTGGCGTCCTCGGAGAGCCGGAGCACCTCCGTGCAGTAAGTGAAGAGCGAACCGTGGCCCTGGGCGGCGAAGAGGGCGGGTCGGGCGTCGAGCACGGCCAGATGCGCGACGAGCTCGACCGTTGCCTCGCGCTCGTTGCCGGCGAGCACACCGATGCGCGCGAGGAGATCCTGATCCGAGAGACCAGACGCGAGAGCGAGAATGTTCATACTCATGTGACCTGAGTATCACGACGAATTTCGCACCCACATGAGGCCTCTCGCGTGCGCCAGGAGCGGGGCGGCGAGGTCGGTTCGACGCACGCGAGTCGCTGAGCGCCGCAGCGGCGTAGCGAGGCGCAGGCGCATTCCCGTAGTGCTCCTGGCAGCGAGCATGCAGCGGAACGAATCGCGCGTCGTGAAATGCGGGTCCGAAACGATTGCACTCGAAAAATAAATCTCGTCCGAGTGCCACCGGAAGACGATTCACAGGAGCGTGTCCGGGCCCGGATGGGACACGTTCCTGATCGACAGTATTAGGAGTCCGTCCCATCGCGTCGGGACAGACTCCTAGCGCACCCTCCCTCCGTTCCCGGTGACGCCGGCGGCGGCCGGATACGACCCCAGGATGCGCACCTCGTGCGCCACCCCCCGCAGCTCCTCGATGGCCTCGGCCACGGCCCCGCTGGGGTCGCCGAGCACGTCGAGATAGAACGAGTACTCCCAGGGGCGGCCCTTCAGGGGACGCGACTCGATCTTGGCCAGGTCCGCGCCCCGGCTCGCGAACGCGCCCAGCGCGCGGTGCAGTGCCCCCGGCACGTTCCCGGTCGTGAAGACGAGCGAGGTCTTGGAAGCCGCCCCCGCGGACAAGGACTCGCGCGCGAGCAGCAGGAAGCGTGTGTAGTTCTCGGGATCGTCCTCGATGCTCTCGAGGAGGATCTGTCCCCCGTAGAGGCTGGCGGCGAGGGCGGGCCCGATCGCGGCCTGCGTGGCCGGGCCGTCGCGCAGCAGGTCCATCACGCTGCCCGCGGTGTCGTAGGTCGCGATCGCCTCCACCCCCGGGTGCTCGGCGAAGAACTTCCGGCACTGGGCCAGCGCGACCGGATGCGAGGCCACGCGGCGGATCACGGCCAGCGTGCTGCCCGGGCGGGCGATGAGGCACTGCCGGATGCGCAGCTGGGTCTCCCCGATGATGTGCAGGGGCAGCGCGCTCAGGCGGTCGTAGTTCTCGTGGATGGAGCCGGCCAGCGAGTTCTCGACGGGGATGAGGGCGCGCTCCGCCTTGCCGCTGGCCACGGCCTGGAAGGCGCCGTCGAAGGTGGGATGGGGCTGAGGCATCCAGTCCGTCCCCAGCAGCTCCAGCACCGCGGCGTGGCTGAACGAGCCGCGCTCTCCCTGGATGGCCACCGTCCGGCTCGTCGTCCCTGTCGCGCGCTCGGGCATGCTCGTTCTCCCCTGAAAACCGAAAGGCCCGTCCCGGGTTCTCCGGGAGCGGGCCTGAGGCGGCGGCCGATCGGCTGGGTTGGCGCTACACGCCGTCCCGACCCGCTCCATTGGAGCAGGTAAAGACGAACCCGGCCGTCCTGGCCGTCATCGACATCGAAGCGATTATGGGCGCCGGCCGCTCGATGTCAAGCGAGGCCCGGCTGAGCGCGACCGCGAGCGAGGTCACTTCTTGGCGGCCCGGATGCAGACGCAGAAGTCCCCGAACAACTGCCCGCTCTTGAGCCCGGCGGCCAGGACCTTCGCGCGCTGCTCCGCGGTGGTGGCTTTCTCGAAGGCATCGTGGTCCGCCGCCTCCAGCCGGAGCACGTTGGGCGCGGGGAGCGAGTAGCGGGCCAGGGTCCACTTCCTGGGCTCGCCATCGACGACCTCCTGCGCGTTCACGATGCGCTCGGAGGCAAAGGTGACCGTATACGCGAAGAAGACCGCGGGCGCGCCGTCTCCCTCGTCGAACTCCGTGCGGTATCGGTGGTCCGGCCGTTCGCTGATGGTCAGGGTCTCGGCCTTCTCGCTCTCGGGGTTCACGCATTTCCACGCCCCCAGGAGGCGCGCGTCCACGGCTTCGGCCGCGCCGGGGGCGACCGGCTGCTCGAAGAGGCATCCGGGGAGGCCGAGGGCGATGACGACGAGGACGAGGTGGGGCGCGCGCATGATCACCCGGGCGAGGGCCGAGCCCCTGGCACCATCTTGCGGATGTTCTCGCCGAGCAGGATGGTCGCGTCCTTCAGCCCCTGCTTCGCCTCCTCGTTGCTTGGATCCATCCCGAGCACGGCCCCGAACTTCGCCATCGCCTCCCCCGCCTGTCCCGCCTTCATGGACGCGTGCGCTTCGCGCAGGACCCGCTGCACGGCGGCCGCATCCGGACTGGGCCGGCCGCGCGGAAAGGGCGGCATCGGCGGCACCGGCAGCCCGCGCGGCTCGCCGGCCGGCGGGTGGGGCCCGTGCGCGCGCTCGGGGTTCTCCGGTCGCTCAGACCCTTCCGCGCGTTCGGGCGCTGCCGCCTCCTCGATATCGATCGTGCTCGCGACGTCCTTGACTCCGTCGACGTGGCGCGCCATCGCTTCCGCCTCGCGCGCCGCCGCCGCGGGCGCCTTGCCGGACAGGCGGACCACGCCGTCCTCGACGTCGACGTCGATGTCCTGGCGCCGCGTGCGCGGGTTGGCGCGGAGCTGGCGCTGGACGCCGACCGCGATCGCGGCGTCCTGCACCGCCTGGAGGTCACCGTCGACGGAATCACCGGCCGCCGGTGAGGGCGACGGCTGGACGTCCCGCCGCTTCGTCTTCGACGCGTCGCGATGGAACACGGACAGGAACACCGCCGCCGCCGCGAGCCCGAGCCACCACCGTCGTTTGCCGCGCCGCCGCGGACCGGGCGGCTCGAACACCGTCGTGGGCGACCCGGGCAAGGGCGGCGGCGGCAGGGGCGGAGGCGTCGCCCTGCCCCCGACGGAGCCGCCCGCGGAGGTGAGCATCGTCGGCGAGGGGACGGGCGTCCAGCTCGGCCGGGAGGGGGCGACCGCGGCCATGGTCGGAGCCGGGGCGGGGGTCTGCGGAATGGGGGGCGGAGTGCTCCGGGCCGTGGCGGCCGCGGGCAGGGGCGCGCGCCCCGGCACGGGGGGCGTCCTGGGCATCACCCGCGTCTCGTGCCGATCGATGTCGAACGGGATCGGAGGCGGGGTGAGCGGCCGCGCGGTGCCGGCCCCGTCCGCCTCCGTGGCCCGCGCGTCCTCCGGCAGCGTGGCCAGCACCTCCTGGAGCGCCGTCGCCATCGCCGTGGCCGACGGGAAGCGCTTGTCGGGCTCCTTCTGGAGAGCGCGCATCAGCACGGCGGACAGCGAGTCCGGGATCCCGAGGTCCGGCCTCACTTCGCGGGGCTCGGGAGGAGGCGTCTGGAGGTGATGGAGGATGATCCCCATCGCGGTGTCGGACTCGAAGGGAAGCCGGCCCGTGACCATCTCGTAGAGGACGACGCCCAGCGAGTAGAGGTCCGCGCGTCCGTCCAGATCGCTGCCCCGGCGTCCCATCGCCTGCTCGGGCGAGATGTACTGCGGCGTTCCCACCACCATGCCCGTGCGCGTGGCCACCGCCCCCGAATCGCCGAGCGCGCTCTCCTTCATCTTGGCGATGCCGAAGTCGAGCACCTTGGCCGTCTCCGCCTCGCCCGTCCCGGTGAGCAGGATGTTGTCGGGCTTGATGTCGCGATGGATGATGCCCAGCTCGTGGGCCGCGGCCAGGGCCGCCGCCACCTGGCGCGCGATCACCACGGCGCGCCGGAGTGACAGCGCCCCCTGGTGCCGGACCACCTCGCGGAGGTTCTGCCCTTCGACGTACTCCATGACGATGAACGGACGGCCGTCCTCCGTCATGTCCAGGTCGTCCACGCGCACCGCGTTGGGATGCTGAAGGCGGCGCGCGACCACGGCCTCGTTGCGGAAGCGGCGGAGGAACTCCTCGTCGTCGGCCAGCCGGTTGTTCACGACCTTGATGGCGCGCACCTCCCCGAACGCGAGGTGTCGGGCCCGGTACACCGCCGCCATCCCTCCCGCCCCCAGCTTGCCGAGGATCTCGTACTTGCCCCGGAGGACCATCCCCGGCTGCAGCTCGGACGCGGTGAGCAGGTCCGTCTGGTCCTTGGGACAGGTCCGGAACTCGTTCGGAAAGACGGAATGGCAGGAAGGACAGTAGCGCACGGTCTTGTCGGGCATTGTAGCCCGAGCGACAGGCGCCGCCGGATCAGGGCTGGCGCGGAGAGCGCCGACGCAGGTCGTTGAAGTCCGGCATGTGGGCCTTGAGGCCGCGGCTGGGCGTGTTCTTGGAATACCCCGCGACGAGCTGATCGTTCCAGCGGCGAGCGGAGAAATCGAACGGGTCCTTCGGATCCATGTCGATCAGCTCGAGATCGGTGTTCACCATGATGAGCTTGCCGAACTTGAGGTCACCTCCGTGCCAGTAGATGTGGTTGGGCGAGACGGCCGGCGGCGAGAGACCGCGCGGCACGCCGCGGCCGATGGTCTGCACCAGGGTGTCGCCTTCCAAGTGAACCTCGGTCACCTTGCCGCGGAGCTGCGGGGGCGGCAGCATGAGCTGCGGGTCGAGGATGAGGTCGTTGTCGTCCACCCAGACGCCGTGGCCGGGCTCCACCTTGAGCAAATCGTCCATCTGCACGCTGAAGAGCCTCATCAGCGGCTTGACCGGAAGCCCGAATCCGCGCACCGACTTCGCATGCACGCGGATGCGGCCGTCCGCCGTCGCCTCCACCGCGCCCTTCGTCTTGAACGGGATGTCGATGCCCTTCTCGATCTCGCCCGTCTGGACGAGGTGACCCTCCGCGTCGGTGCCCACGTGCAGTCCCTCGACGTTGGACCGCCCGTGGCCCAGCACGTGCTCGTTCATCAGGGCGTTGAGCGAGCTCATGTCCATGACGATGGCCGCCGAATCGACGGCCACGGCGTAGGACGCCGCGTCGTCGAGATAGGGGATCCCGCTGCCCTTGATGCCGATGAAACGGCCGTCGAGGTGCTTGATGTGGAGCGTGATGTCGTCGGTGATGTGGAGATCCACGTTCCGCATCTCCACCGGCACCGGGCGCCGGCCCGGCATGGGCTCGGGAGGGGGCGGAGGGGGCGGCGGGAGCGTGGTCGCGGGCGCCGCGGCGACGGTGGACGGAGGCGCACTCCCGGCGGCGCCGGGCGCACCCCGTCCGCCCGGGTCTCCGGATGATTCGTGCGTGGTCTTGGCCCGCGTGCAACCCAGCATGGCCGCCAGGCCCAAGGCCACGAGGAGGGAACGCATCGATCCTCCGACCCTGTTTCGATCGTGAGGGGGCGATGCCGGCGGGTCAAGGTGGCGCGGACAGATTGGAGCGGAGTGAAAGGCGCGCGGCCGGAATCAGCGGCGGCGGGGAGGTCCGCCCAGACGCCCCTCCAGCCGCTGGACACACTCCCGCGCCATCGGGTTGGCCGGCTCGATCCGCAAGACGGCCTGACAGGCGTCCATCGCGCCGGGCAGGTTGCCCGCGGCCAGCTCGCGCTTGGCCTTCTCCATGAGCTCGCGCGGCGACTCCCGTTCCTCGTCCGCGCGTGGTCGTGGGGGTTGGGCGGGCGGCGCTTCGGCCGAGGTCGTCGCGTCCGCCGCCCCCGCCGCCGCGGCCACGGCGCCGGGCGGGGCCGCCGGAACACGCAGCGTGTTGAAGACGCGGCGCACGCCCGCGACGCTCGCGGCGAAGCTCTCCGCGAGTTGCGAGGAGACGCCGTCGCCCGCCGAGCCGCTGAGGGTCACGATCCCGTTCGCGACTTCGACCACGAGGGGCTGGCTCCGTAGCGTGGAGGAGGACATGAAGAGGCGCTGGATCTCGTTCTGGATCCGAGCATCGGAGTCGCTCGCGACGGGGGCGGCCACCGGCGCCGCCTCGACGAAGGCGGGCCGCGTGGCGGCCGGCGCCTCGACCGCGGGCCCGGCGGTGGGCGGGAGCGGGCGGGCGCGCGCGTTCGAACGCCACGCCACGGCTCCCCCCACGGCCAGGATGACGAGCGCGGAGCCGATGAGCGCGCCCGCACTCGAACGGGGGG
>DASTLK010000803.1:0-5367 GCA_035715025.1 Vicinamibacteria bacterium | reverse complement strand
GTTCCCCGGCCTCCTGGAGTCCGTCCCCGCCTACGCGTCGCTCCTCGTCGTCTACGATCCCGCGCGCATCTCGTTCGGCGACGCGCGCGCCGCGCTGGATGATCTGCTCGACCTCCCCGCCGCCGCGCCCCGGCCGGGCTCACGCCATGTCGTGCCCGTCCGCTATGGCGGACGCGACGGGCCCGACCTGCCCGAGGTCGCGCGCACGTGCGGCCTGTCCGAGCGCGACGTGATCAAGCGCCACGCCGCCGCCGAGTACACCGCGCTCTTCGTGGGCTTCCTCCCCGGCTTCGCCTACCTGGGCACGGTCGCGCCCGAGCTGCAGACGGCACGGCGCGCGGCGCCGCGGCCGCGCGTGCCCGCGGGCAGCGTGGCCCTGGCCGGACGGCTCACCGGCGTCTACCCGTTCGCTTCGCCGGGCGGCTGGAACCTCATCGGCCGCACCGAGCGCGTGCTGTTCGATCCTTTCGCGGACGCGCCGGCGCTGATCCAGGCGGGCGACCGCGTGCGCTTCCTGGCCTCGGACCTGGCCGTCGATGCGGACGTGCCGCGCACCCAGCCCTTTCCGGCGAGCGTGCCCCGGATCGAGGTGATCGACGGCGGGCTGCTCACGACGGTCCAGGACGGCGGCCGCCGTGGCCATCGGCGGCTGGGCGTGCCCTGGTGCGGCTTCCTGGATCCGGAGGCGGCGCGCGCGGCCAACCGCGCCGTCGGCAACGCGGAGGGCGCCGCGCTCCTCGAGGGCACGGGCATGGGGCCGACCCTGCGATTCCTGACCACCACGCGGTTCGCCCTGGCCGGCGCCGATCTCGGCGCGATCCTCGAGCGCGCGGACCTGGGCCCGTGGCCGGTGCCGCTCGGACGCGCGGTCGTCGCGCGTACCGGCAACGTCCTCACGATGCGCGAGCGCCGGGCCGGACTGCGGGCGTATGTCGCCTTCGCGGGCGGCATCACCGTCCCCGACGTCCTGGGATCGCGCGCGACGGACCTCGTGGCCGGCTTCGGCGGGTACGACGGGCGCGCGCTCGCGGCCGGCGACCACCTGTCCCTCGGTCGCGCGACGGCCGGGGCCGAGGTCCCCGACCTCTCCCTCGCCTCGCCATCCTCGCCTCCCGTGGTGGTGCGCGTCGTGGCCGGGCCCCAGGACGACATGTTCACGGACGAGGCGCGCGCACGGCTCGAGAGCGAGACCTACGAGGTGGATCCCCTGTCCGATCGCATCGGCTGCCGCCTCTCCGGTCCCCCCCTCGCGCATCGCGCGGCGGGCGAGATCCTGACCGACGGCATGGTGCCCGGGTGCATCCAGGTGCCGCCGAGCGGGCAGCCGATCGTGATGCTGGGCGACGGTCCCACCACGGGCGGCTATCCGAAGATCGCGACGGTGGTGAGCGCCGACGTGGGCCGCCTGGGTCAGCTCACCGCCGGCGATCGGATCCGCTTTCGCGTCGTGACCGTCGAGGACGCGCAACGCCGGCCGGCGAGGGCGGAGTAGCGGCGTGATCCTGCGCCGGCGCGACGCGCGCGCTTTGGACGACTGGGCCGCGCTCCTGCGCGACCGCGGCTCTCTCCCCGCGGGGGCGCCGCTTCCGGTGCGCCCGATGGCTTCTCCCGGGAGTCCGAGGCGTCTTCCCGATGACGTCGGCGCGTACGCGCAAGGCGATGCGGTCGTGGCCCTGTCCGCCCGCCGCGCCGGCCTCGAGTCCGTTCCCGGCTCCCTGGCCGAGCTCGCCGATCTGGAGTCGCTGGATCTCACCGGCAACCGGCTGACGTCGCTGCCTTCCTCGATCGGCGCGGTCACCCGGCTGCGCCGCCTCCATCTCGACGGCAACCAGGTCGCATCGCTCCCGGAAGAGGTCGTCGCGCTGGCCCGCCTCGAGGAGCTACACCTCGACGGCAACCCGCTCGCGCGCCTGCCGGACGGGCTCGGGCGCCTCCAGGCGTTGCGGACGCTCAGCATGTACGGCAGCGCGCTCTCGTCGGTGCCGTCCGAGATCGGCGGGCTGAGCCGGCTCGAGTACCTGAGCCTCGGACGCGCTCCCCTCACGTCCGTCCCCGAGGCGGCCTGGGGCCTGAAGGAGCTGCGCGCGTTGATCGTCGCGGAGACGCGCGTCGCATCGGTGCCCGAGCGGATCGGCGATCTCGCGCATCTCGAGACGCTCGACCTCGGCCACAACGAGCTGGCCGCCCTGCCGGAGGCGGTGGGCAGTCTCTCCAAGCTCCGCTCGTTCCTCTATCTGAGCCACAACCGCCTGGCCGACCTGCCCGCGCCGGTGACGCGGCTGCGCCACCTGCGCTACCTCAACGTCACGAACAATCGCTTGACCGCGCTGCCCGATTCCGTCGGGGACATGCAGGGCCTCGTCGAGCTGCGCCTCTACGGCAATCAGCTCCGCACGGTGCCGGACGCGATCGGGGAGCTGGCCGCCCTCCAGGAGCTGCACCTCAGCGACAACGGGCTGGCCGTCCTGCCCGCGGCCATCGGCCGGCTGCGGAGCCTCACGCATCTGGACCTGCGCAACAACGCGCTCGCGTCGCTCCCACGCGAGATGGGCGCGCTCGGGAGTCTCGAATTCCTCGACCTCCGCGCCAATCGGCTCACGTCCCTGCCGGCCCTGCTCGAGGACCTGCCGCGCCTGCGCAAGCTCGACCTGCGCTGGAACAAGCTCGACGCGCCCCGCGCCTGGCGGGAGGAGATGCGGCGCCGCGGCTGCGCCGTCTACGTCTAGCGCGCCCGTTCCGATGACAGGCCGACCTGGCCACAACCTCTAATCTGCTAACCGTGTCGATCGTGTTTGTCGTTTCGTTCTGACGTCTTCTCTAAGGCGTCAGCACGATCTTCACGCACCCGTCGCGCTTGTGCTTGAACATGTCGAAGGCCTCGGGCGCGAACTCCAGGGGCACGCGGTGCGTGATCACGAAGGTCGGATCGATCGTCCCGTCCTCGATGCGCTTCAGGAGCGGCCGCAGGTAGCGCTGGACGTGCGTCTGGCCCATCTTGAGGGTCAGGCCCTTTGCGAAGGCGGCGCCCAGCGGCAGCCTGTCCACCACGCCTCCGTACACGCCGGCGATCGACACCACCCCGCCCTTCCGGCAGGCCTTGACCGCCTGCCGCAGGGCCGTCGACCGGTCGGTCGCGAGCATCAGCGTCGTGCGCGCGCGATCGTAGAGGTCTTCGGGACTGCGGCCGTAGGCCTCGAGCCCCACGCAGTCGATGCAGGCATCGGGACCGCGGCCCCCCGTCATCTCGGTCAGGCGCTCGGTGACGTGCTCGGCGCTGAAGTCGATGACGTCCGCGCCCGCGGCCGCGGCCATGGACAGGCGGGCCGGCTCGCGGTCGATGGCGATCACCTGCTCCGCCCCGAGCAGCCGCGCGCTCCGGACCGCGAACTGCCCCACCGGCCCGCATCCCCACACGGCCACCACGTCGCCGTGCTGGATCTGGCAGTTCTCCGCGGCCATGTAGCCGGTGGGAAGGATGTCGGACAGGAAGAGAACCTGCTCGTCGCGCAGCCCGGCCGGGATCTTCAGTGGGCCCACGTCCGCGAACGGTACGCGCACCATCTCCGCCTGCCCGCCCGCGTAGCCACCCATCATGTGTGAATAGCCGAACAGGCCCGCGCACGAGAACCCGTACACGGCGGCGGCGAGGCCGGCATTGGGGTTCGAGTTGTCGCACAGCGACCACTGCTCGCGCCGGCAGTAGAAGCAGCGCCCGCAGGAGATCGGGAACGGCACCACCACCCGGTCGCCGAGCCGGAGGTTCTCGACCCCGGAGCCGACGGAGACCACCTCGCCCATGAACTCGTGGCCGAGGATGTCGCCCTCCTGCATGCCCGGCACGTGGCCGTCGTAGAGGTGGAGGTCGGAGCCGCAGATGGCCGTGAGGGTGACGCGGACGATCGCGTCCCGCGGGCTCAGGAGCTGCGGCTCGGGAACCTCGCACAGGCGCACGTCGTGCTTTCCGAACCAGCAGTTGGCTCTCATGCCGGCGGCAGGCTCGGCGGCGAGCACCGCGGCTGGCCGCGCGTGGTCGCGGTCTCGCCCGCTTCCAGGAGCTGCTTCAGGCGGCGCAGGTCCTCTTCCACCCGGTGCTCGGTCGCGGACCCCAGGAGGCGCGCGAGGGTGCGGCCGAGCGCGGAGGCGGGCGGGTCGTACTCGACGTCGAGGCGCACCTCCGTCCCGCGGCCGCCGGGGGCGGGGCGGAAGCGGACGGCGCCCGCGTGGTGCACGAGCGCGCCGGGATCGGAGCGCCAGGCGATGAGCTCGCCCGGCCGATCCTCGATGATCTCGGCCTTCCAGTCGAGGATCTGACCGGTGGGCGTGCGCGCCACCCAGCGCGAGCGCGTCGCGTCGATCACCTGCACCGCCTCGATCAAGGCCATGAACCGCGGCGCGTTCTCCAGGCGCCGGAAGAACGCGTAGACCTGGTCCGGCGGCTGGGCGATGGTGGCCGCGGCCTCGATCGAGACGTCGTCGTGAGCGCCCGCGGCGAGCCTGCCCTCCTCCTCGTCCCCCGCGCTGCCCGTGTCGAGGGCCTCGTAGAGCGCGCAATGGCCGGTCGCCCCTCGCCAGGACAGGTACGCCCCGAGGAGGCTCAGCGTGAAGGCCCCCCGCACGCGCCGCCGCGACAGGACGAGGGCGAGGAGGGCTACGCCCATGGTCAGGGAGGCCCCGCGCTCGAAGCCGCCGACGTTGACCTCGGGGCCGGCGTGGAACGTCTCGCCCGCGCCGACGTCCTCCGCGTCCGATGCGTCTTCGATCGGTGTCATGATGCGTCTCCGTGAAGGGGAGCTTCGATCGATGATCGAGCGCGCCCGGCGCCCGCGTCAACGACCGGACACGAATTCGCTGCGCGTGCGCGCGCGATGGCTGGCCGTGTCGTGGGCCCTGCTGGCGGGTGCGTGCGCGCCCGCCCTGCGCCCGCCCATCGAGACGGGCAAGCGCGCGCCCGACCTCGTGGAGATCGTGACCCTCGACCCGAGCATCCACCTCGACATCCGCTATGCCACCGCGCACAACTTCGTGGGCCGTCCCGTCTACAAGGAGGCGCGCGCGTTCCTGCAACGTCCGGCCGCGGAGGCCCTCGTGCGCGCGCAACGCGCCCTGGCCCTGCAGGGATACGGCCTCCTGGTGTTCGACGGCTACCGGCCCTGGTCGGTGACCCGGCTCTTCTGGGAGGTGACCCCGGAAGACAAGAAGGAGTTCGTGGCCGACCCCAGCCAGGGCTCGCGCCACAACCGCGGCTGCGCGGTCGACCTCTCGCTGTACGCGCTGGCCACGGGGCGCGAGGTGGAGATGCCGAGCGGCTACGACGAGATGACGGAGCGCGCCTACCCCGACTATGCGGGCGGCCCCGCCGAGGCGCGG
>DASTLK010000802.1:0-2855 GCA_035715025.1 Vicinamibacteria bacterium | reverse complement strand
CCGCCGAGGCGGTCGTCCGGGGAGACCAGGAAGCTCACCACCCAACGCGCGGGCAGCTTCACCGCGGTGATGAGCCACTCCTCTTCGTCGCCCCGGTCGCCCAGCGCGGCTCGAATGCAGAGCTCGACCGCCCGACTGCCTTCGCCATCGACGAGGATCCTGACCATGTCGTACTCCAACTCCCCCGCGGCCCGTCCGGCTGCATGCCCCGGCGTCCGTCTGTCGATGGGTACGGACGTCGTGTTACGGCGGACTGTGAACGGGATCACGGGCGGGAAGAAACGCCGACGTTCCCGCCACATAGCCGCTGGCCCAGGCCCACTGGAAGTTGAACCCGCCGATGCGCCCGTCCACGTCGCAGATCTCGCCGCAGAGCGACAGGCCGGGGCAGCGCCGCGACCGCAGCGTGTCGAGGTGCAGCTCGCGCAGAGGCACGCCGCCCGCCGTCACCTCCGCGAACGCGTAGCCGCGATCGCCGTCGATGGGCACCGTCATCTCCGCCGCCGCCACTGCCAGCGCGCGGCGCGCGGCGCGGGAGAGGCGGTGCCCGGGAGTCGCGGGATCGACGGCGGCCTGCGCGCACAGCGCGCGCGCCAGGCGATCGGGCAGGCGATCGCCCAGGTAGCCGCCCACGGTGGCCGCGCCCAGCTCACGCCACACGGCATCCAGGCTCTCGGCGGTGTGCTCCGGCAGCCAGCGCACGATGAGCCGGGCGCCTGGATCCTCCGTCCGCGCGGCGATGAGGTGGCGGCTGACGTCGAGGGCGGCGGGGCCGGAGAGCCCGAAGTGCGTGCACAGGAGCGATCCCGTGAGGACGGCGCGCTTGCGGCCCGATGACGATCGCACCTCCAGCGCGACGGGCACGCTGAGGCCGCTGAGCGCGCGCACGAAGTGGCCGGGAGGGACCAGGAGGGGCACCAGCCCCGGAAAGATGCGCGGGGTCAGGGTGTGGCCGAGCGCCTGCGCGAGGACGTAGCCTCCGCCGTCCGATCCCGTCTTGGGCAGGCTGCGGCCGCCGGTGGCGAGCACGACGCGCGCGGCGCGGACCGTCTCTCCCGCCGCGGAGGTGAGGATGAAGTCGTCCGCATCGCGAGTCACTCCCGCCACCCGGAAGGGATGGCGCAGCGTGACTCCCGCGCGGCGGGTCGCGGAAACCAGCGCGTCCAGCACCGTGCGCGCGCGATCGGTCACGGGGAAGAGCTTGCCCGTCTCCTCGCGCCTGAGCTCCAGGCCGAGCTCGCGAAAGAACGCGATGGTGCGCGCGACGTCGAAACGGCGCAGGACCTTCCGGATCGCGGCCGGGGTCGAGCCGTTGAAGGCCGCCTCGTCGACCTCGTGGTGGGTGACGTTGCACCGGCCGCCGCCGGAGACCAGGATCTTCGCGCCCAGCAGCCGCGCGCTGTCCAGGACGAGGACGCGGCTTCCCGAAGGCGCCGTGCGCGCGGCCCAGATCGCGGCCATGAGGCCGGCGGCGCCGGCGCCCACGACGGCCAGGTCCGCGTCGCGCCCTTCGCGGGCCGCTTCAGTACTCCGCGAAGGTGGCCAGGACGGGCACATGGTCGGACGCGAGCTTGCCCTTGCGCTCGTTGCGGTCGATGGACGTCTCGGTGCATCGCTCGGTCAGCGGCCCGGTGGCGAGGATGAGGTCGAGCCTCAGGCCGTCGTTCTTGGGGAACGAGAGCATCCGGTAGTCCCACCAGGTGTAGAACCCGCCCTCCTGATGATGCAGGCGGAAGGTGTCGGTCAGCCCCCAGGCCGTCACCTCGCGCAGCGCGGCGCGTACCTCCACGTGGAAGAGCACGCTGCGCTCCCATTCCTTGGGCCGGTCCACGTCGCGGGCTTCGGGGGCGACGTTGAAATCTCCGCACAGGATCAGCGGCTCGGACGTGCGGTGGTGGCGCTCCAGGTAGACGCGGAGGCGCCGGAACCATTCGAGCTTGTAGGCGTACTTGTCCGAGCCGACCACCTGTCCGTTGGGGACGTACACGGTCACGATCCGGACGGAGCCCACGCGGGCGGAGAGCAGGCGCGCACTCGAATCGTCGGTTGCGTCGTCGAGACCCGGGCGAACGTCTTCCAGGGGGAGTCCCGCCCGCGTCAGGATGGCCACTCCGTTGTAGCCCTTCTGGCCCAGGACGGCGCCGTCGTACCCCGCGGCCCGCACCGCCTCGTGCGGGAACTGGGTGTCCGTGGCCTTCAACTCCTGGAGGCACAACACGTCCGGCCGGTTGGCCTCCAGCCAGCGCAGGAGGCGCTCGCGGCGCACGCGTATCGAGTTGACATTCCAGGATGCGAGCTTCAACGGCGATTCAGGTGCGGGGATTCTACCCGGTTGGGGGCGCCATCCGGGGGCGTTATACTTCGAGGTTGCAACCCGTCTGAGGAGGTTTTCGAGGTCCATGGCCACGAGCACGGAAGTCCCGCAGGGCCACAAGAAGAAGGAGACGATCGAGCAGGCCGTCATACGGTTCTGCGGCGATTCCGGCGACGGCATGCAGATCACGGGCAGCCAGTTCACCAATACGGCCGCCCTGTTCGGCAACGACCTCGCCACCTTTCCGGACTTCCCGGCGGAGATCCGCGCTCCCGCCGGCACCCTGCCCGGAGTGAGCGGGTTCCAGGTCAACTTCTCGTCCCGGGACGTCTACACGCCCGGGGACATGGTGGACGTCCTCGTGGCCATGAACCCGGCCGCGCTCGCCACCAACGTCGCGGACCTGAAGACGAACGGGATCCTGATCGTCAACACCGACGACTTCAAGGATTCCGATCTGAGGAAGGCCCAGGCCAAGACGAATCCTCTCGAGGATCACTCGCTCGACGGCTACCGGCTCTTCAAGGTGGACCTCACGCGG
>DASTLK010000801.1:0-17069 GCA_035715025.1 Vicinamibacteria bacterium | reverse complement strand
CCCGCCTCTTCTACACGCGGCTGCGGCAGCGTCTCGACCCCGGCGGCGTGGTGGCCGTGCAGAGCACGTCGCCCCTCATGGCGCGCCAGTCGTACTGGTGCATCAATCACACCCTGGAGTCGGCCGGCTTCCAGGTGCACCCGTACCACGCGCTCGTGCCTTCGTTCGGGGAATGGGGCTTCGTGCTGGCAGCGCTCAGGCCCTTCGCGCCGCCCACCACGGTCATGGCCGGGCTGCGCTACCTCGACGGGCCCACGCTGTCCGCGATGTTCGTGCTCGGACCCGACATGGCCCCCGTGGAGACCGAGATCAACCGCCTCGACAACCAGGCGCTCGTGCGCTACTACGAGGCGGAGTGGCGGCGCTGGAACTGAGGACCACTCGGCCCCAGGACGCCGCCGGTCGGGTCGCGCGTCGCTCGCTATCTAGCCGTGTTCCTCGATGGCCCCGCGGATGTCCTCGATCGCCATCTGCATCCGCTCCATGTGCGTGCGGAACGACAGCACGCAGATGCGGATCAGGAAGCGGCCGCGGGCGATCGTGCTCGTGATGTAGACGCGACGACGCGCGTTCACCGCCTCCATTACCCGGCGGTTCAGGTCGTCGAGGGCGGCCTCGTCGAGCCCCGGCCTGACGATGCGGAAGGCCAGGAGCGAGAGCTGGGGCTCGGCCACGATCTCGACGCCAGGGACCCTTCGCAGCTCGTCCGCGGCCCAGGCCGCCAGGTCCAGCTTCTCGTCGAGCGCGCGCCGGAAGGCGCCGATCCCGTGCATCTTGATGGGCAGCCACACGCGCAGGCCGCGGAAGTCGCGCGAGAGCTCGGGGGAGACGCTCGAGTAGTCGACGAAGTCCGGATCCTCGGGCACCGGCGGCAGGTACTCGGCGTGAACGCGGTGCGCGCGGCGGAGGGCGCCCGCGTCGCGGACGAGCACCGAGCCCGTGCCGTAGGGAAGGAACAGCCCCTTGTGCGGATCGAGCGTGATCGAATCCGCGCGCTCCATGCCGCGGAGGGCGCGGCGCCCGCGCTCGGTCAGCACGAAGAACCCGCCGTAGGCGGCATCCACGTGCAGCCACAACCCCTGCTCGCGCGCGAAGTCCGCGGCGGCGGCGATGTCGTCGACGGCGCCGGTGTTCGTGGTGCCGGCGCTCACGACCAGGAAGAAGGGCCGGAGCCCCGCGGCGCGGTCCGCGGCCACGGCCTCGGCCAGGGCCTCGAGGCGAATCCGGAAGCGCTCGTCGGCCGGTACGGCGCGCACGTTTGCGGGAGGAAACCCGGCCAGGAGGGCCGCCTTCTGGACGGAGTGATGCGCCTGGTCGGACGCGTAGAGGACGCCGGAGAGGAAGTTCTCGGGTAGCCGCTCGCGGCGCGCGGTGACCAGGGCGATGAGGTTGGCCATCGACCCGCCGGTGGTGAGCAGGCCGAGGGCGGAGGCCGGGTAGCCCACCATCTCGCAGAGCCAGCGCCCGACGTTGGCTTCGATCTGGACCAGCCCGGGCGCGGCCATCCACACGCCGACGAATCGATTGGTGACGTCGGCGATGAGGTCGGCCACGCCGGCATGGAAGAGCCCGCCTCCGGGGATATAGGCCAGGTATCCGGGACCCGCGGTGTTGAAGCTCTTCGGCACCGCCCGCTCGAAGAGGAGCGCGAGCAGCTCCTCGTAGGGCGCGCCTTCTTCGGGCAGGCTCTCGCGCAGCGAGCGCGCCAGCTCGGCCGCGCCCGCGACGTCGGCGGACGGCTGCCGGGGCAGGGACTCGACGTGGGCGATCAGGCGCTCCAGCGCGAGCGCGACGAGGCGTCGCATCTCGGGAGTGGAGAGCTCGAGCTCGGAGCTCAATGCGCGCGGATGCTATCGTTCGCCCCTCCGGACGGTCAAGCCTGAGGGGCCGTCGCGCCCGTGGGCCCGCTCGCGCTTAGAATCGCGGTCTCATGAGGCTTTCCCGGCGCGACCTCCTCCGCGGCCTGGCTGGAGCGGCCGGAATGGCCGGAGCCGGAATGGCCGCGTGCGCGCGCGCCCGCCGGCCGGGACTCACGGGCTCGATCGTGGGCGGCGCCCACGCGCGCGGTCACCGCGTGCGCGACGGCTTCCTTCCCAGGCCCGAGTCCTGGCAGGACGTGACCGTCGCCGTGCTCGGCGGCGGCGTCGCGGGGCTGTCCGCGGCCTGGGCCCTCGATCGCGCAGGGCTCCGCGACCTCGTGGTCCTCGAGCTGGAGGACGTCCCCGGCGGCACCGCGCGGTCGGGAGCGGATGCCGTCACGCCGTATCCCTGGGGCGCGCACTACGTCCCCGTGCCTTCTCCCGACAACCGCCCGCTCATCGCCCTCCTCGACGAGGTGGGCGCGATCGCGGGCCGGGACGGCCGCGGCCAGCCGATCTACGCCGAGGACGCCCTCTGCCGCGATCCGCAGGAAAGGGTGTTCTTCCGCGGCGAGTGGTACGAAGGGCTCTATCCCCGCGCGGGCGCGACTCCGAGCGACCTCGACGAGCTGCGGGCCTTCGAGGCGGAGATGCAGCGCTGGTCGCGATGGCGCGACGGCCAGGGACGGCGCGCGTTCGACCTCCCGCGGGCGCGCGGCTCGGACACGGAAGACGTGCGCGCGCTGGATCGTCTGTCGATGGCGGCCTACCTGGACGGGCACGGATGGACGTCGGAGCGGCTGCGCTGGCTCGTCGAGTACGGATGCCGCGACGACTTCGGGACGACGCTGGCGCAGACGTCGGCCTGGGCCGGCGTGCATTACTTCGCCGCCCGCCTGGGCGAGAGCGGGCAGGGCGCCGACTTCCTGACCTGGCCCGAAGGCAACGGGCGGCTCGTCGCGCAGATGGCCCGGCGCGCGGGATCCCGGCTCCAGACGGCCGCCGTCGTGACCGACGTGCGGCCGCACGAGCGCGGGGTCGACGTCGTCTGGCACGACGCGGCCGCGGGCCGCACGCGGGGATGGCGCGCGCGCCATGCCGTGTTCGCGCTGCCCCGATTCCTGGCCGCTCACGTGATCGCGCCCTATCGCGACGCGCCGCCCGCTCACCTGAAGGAAACGCGGTACGGCTCGTGGATGGTGGCGAACCTCCGGCTGAGGGATCACCCGGCGTCGCGGGGCTTCCCGCTGGCCTGGGACAACGTCCTCTACGACAGCCGCGCGCTCGGCTACGTGGTGGCCACGCACCAGACGGGGCGCGACTTCGGCCCCACCGTCTTGACCTACTACATGCCGATCCTGGACGACGACCCGGCCGCGGGCCGCCGCCGCCTGCTCGCCACCTCGTGGGAGGCGTGGGTGGAGGCGATCTTCGCCGACCTCGCGCGTGCCCATCCGGGGCTGCGCGATCTGGTCGAGAACGTCGACGTCTACCTGTGGGGCCACGCCATGGTGCGGCCGCGCCCGGGCTTCCTGTGGAGCGAGGCCCTGGCCGCGTCCGGTCGTCCGCTGGGCCGGCTGCGCTTCGCGCACACCGACCTCTCGGGCATGGCCCTCTTCGAGGAGGCTCAAGCCTGGGGCGTGCGCGCGGCCGCGGACATCCTCGCCGCGGAGGGACGGCGCCTGCCGCCGGAGCTCGTATGAGCGCCGCTGCGGCCAGCCACCGATCCGCGATGGTGGCCGCCAGAGGCTTCGCCGGGGGCATGCAAGTCGCGCCGACGGCGCGCGGCCGCTGGCTCGTCTCCGCGCTCTGGGACGTGACCGTCTTCGGGGGATCGGCCCTCCTCGCCTTCGCGCTCCTTCTCTGGGGCCGGCTCAGCGGGACGCTCGAAGGCGTGACTCCGCCCTGGGCCTGGGTCGCCACCGTGCTCGCGGTGGACGTGGCCCACGTGTGGTCGACCGCGTATCGCGTGTACCTCGATCCCGACGAGCGCCTCCGGCGACCGGCTCTCTACCTGGGCGTGCCCGTCGCGGCCTACGTCGCCGGGGTCGTTCTCTACTCCACCTCGGCCGGGCTCTTCTGGCGCGTCCTCGCCTACCTCGCGGTCTTCCACTTCGTGCGGCAGCAGTACGGCTGGGTTGCCCTCTATCGCCGGCGGCTCGGCCCGGTGGCGCCGCTCGACCGCGTCCTCGACGACGCCGCGATCTACAGCGCGACGCTGTACCCGCTCCTCTGGTGGCACGCGCATCTCCCGCGCGAGTTCGAGTGGTTCATCGAGGGCGACTTCATTCCCGGCCTGCCCGCAACGGCGGCAGCGCGCCTGCTGCCCGTGCATCTCGCCATCACCGCCGCGTACGTCGTGCGCCAGGTGTGGCTGCGCGCGCACCGTCGTCCGGTGAGCCAGGGCAAGGACCTCGTGATCGCGACGACGTGGCTCACGTGGTACGTCGGCATCGTGGTGCTCGACTCCGACTACGCGTTCACGGTGACGAACGTGATCGTGCACGGCGTCCCGTACCTCGCCCTCGTCTGGCGCTACGGCCAGGACCGATTCCGCGGCACCGCCGGCCTGCTCGGCCGCGTGTTCCGGGCGCGGGGCTGGCCGCTCTTCCTCGCTTCCCTGATCGCGGTGGCCTGGCTCGAGGAATGGGGCTGGGATCGCTTCGTGTGGCATGAGCGGCCGGCCCTCTTCCCCGGTCCGGATCTCGCGCTCTCCGCGGCCGCGCTCGGCCTCCTCGTGCCCTTGCTCGCGCTCCCCCAGGCCACTCACTACCTCCTCGACGCCTGGATCTGGCGCGTCAAGGGCAATCCCGGGCTCGCGCGCCGGCTGGGCTTCGAGTGACGAGGAATGGAGCCGCTACCCGAAGCGCTCCTCCGCGAACGGATCGCCACGCATGTGGTAGCCCGCGCGTTCCCAGTAGCCGGGCTTGTCCGCGTCCATGAGGATGAGGCCGCGCACCCACTTCGCGCTCTTCCAGGCGTAGAGGTGGGGCACGACCAGGCGCAAGGGCCCGCCGTGCTCGGGGTCGAGGTCCTGGCCGTGGTTGCGGAGGACGAGCAGGACGTCGGGGCGGTCGAGATCCGCGAGCGGCAGGTTCGTCGTGTAGCCGTAGCGCGCCTCGCCCTTGTGGCCGCAGACCATCACGTGCGTCGCTTCCGGCTGCGGCCGCGCGCGCTCGAGCACGGCCTGGATGGGCACGCCTTCCCACCGGTTGTCGAACGTGCTCCAGCGCGTCACGCAATGGAAGTCGGAGGTGACCTGCCGCTGGGGGAGCCCGGTCAGCTCCGTCCAGGACAGGGTGAGGGGGTGCTGGACGAGGCCCCCGACCCGGAAGTCCCAGGTGGCGGGATCGAACCGCGGCACTTCGCCGTCGTGAAGCACGGGCCACTTGAGGGTGAGCGACTGGCCGGGAGGGAGACGGCCCTCCGCCCGCATCTTGCGCTCGAGCACGGCGCGCTCGTCCCGGCCGTGAACGTAGTCGTCGAGAGCCATGGTTCCCGCCAAGGATATCGCGGGTAAACTACCGTCCGCTGGTTCCCCCATGGCCCCGAATCCCACTCCGCTCGCCGCCCGACGCATCCTGATCGTCGACGACCAGGAGTCCATTCGCGACATCCTCCGCACGGCGCTGACGGAAGCAGGAGCGGTGGTCCTGGAGGCCGGCGGGGGCGCCGCCGGCGTCGAGATGGCGACGCGGCAGGGTCCTGACCTGATCCTCCTCGACATCGCGATGCCGGGGATGAACGGGTGGCAGGTCCTGGAGGCGCTGCGCAGCATCGCCGAGACCGCGAGCATACCCGTGGTCCTGGAGACCTCGTCCGGCGATTTCCCGAGCTACGAGCAGGCGCGGCGGCATTCCGTCGCCGCCTTCATCTCCAAGCCCTTCCGCCTGATGGACGTGGTCGAGACCTGCCGCCGCATCCTCGCCGGCGCGCGCCCCCTCATGGGACAGGCCGCGGAGGACGCCCCCGCCGCCTCCGTCCAGGTCCGCGACCGGAACGATCGGCTCCTGGCCGTAGGGACGCTGGTGGACGCCGACGGCGGCGGCGCCCAGATCGAGATCGACGCCGCCCTCGGTCAAGGACAGCAGGTCGTGATGACCGTACTCAGCGCCGCCGGCCCCCAACGCTACCAGGCCGAAGTGCGCTGGGTCAGCTCCGATGGCGGCCGCTTCGTCCACGGCCTGCGCTTCCAGAAATAGATGCGCTAGTACGAGATCTTCGGCCAGCCGCCCTACTGCTCCGCGGCCCGCGCGGCGCGATGCACCGTCGCCCGCTGCGCCTCCAGCTCCGGCCCGCCGCGCAGGAGGAGCGGCGCGATGCGCGCCAGGGAGCCGGGTGGATGCAGGGACTGGTCCGCCGCGCGCGTGAAAGGAACGGCCACCAGGCGCGGATGGGCGAGGACGAGCTTCGCGTTCTTGACCGTCCGGGTCACCAGCATCGTGTTCAAGCGCGCGGCCGACGCCTTGCCGTGGAGCGCGAACGGCACGAAGGCCGAAGCCTCCCGCGCATCCGATTCACTCACCGTGGCCGGCCAGGCCGTGCAGTTGCCGCCCAACGGGATCTTGCCGTCCTCGACCTCCAGCTTGGCGCTGTGAATCCATTGCACGAGCCCCTGGAACGCCTCGTCTCCGAACTCGGTCCCGAGCAGGCGTACGGCGGGGACCCAAAGGTGCGGTCCGCGGGGGGCAAACCCGGGCGGCAGGGCCTGCGGAAACAGCGCCCGAGCGTAGTCCTCGAGACAGGTCACGGGCGCGGCCCCCGCCATCTCCACGCGGAACTCGTAGCGCCAGAACGGGACGTAGTCGCCGTCGAGCTGGACCTCTCCGATCCGCGCGCACGAGTACGGGAGGATGCGCAGGCCCTCCGGCCGGGGCTCCAGCGCGAGGTGGCAGTTCGTGCAGACGACGACGTGCGCGGCGCGATCGAACGCGGACTCGAACCCGCAGTCCGGGCAACGGGAGGCGGCGATGGTCACCCGGCGGTAGGACTCCCCGGTCGATCGCAGCGGATCGGGGATGGCCTCCTTCAACATCGACCGCGCCTCCTCGTCACTGGGATGGCCGGCGATTCCCTCGAAGGATCCGTCGATGAGGACCCAAGCGGGGGGCCCGTCCACGACCACTCGGGCCAGCCAGTAGGGCCGGTAGATGAGCATCCGCCGCGCGTAGATGTGATCGGCCTGGCGGGTGACGGCCTGGATCCGCGGCTCCAGGTCGCGCCCCTTCCACTTGTCGATCTCGCGGTACGAATGCGGCGTCAAGGGCACCCAGGGCAGGAAGGGACCCTTGGCGGCCAGGTCCTTCGCGATCAGCGGCCGGACGTGCGCCTGCGAGAGACGCAGCCCGCCGTCGCGCAGGTCGGCCTTGAGGGGGTCGTAGCCGGGCACCGTGTGCTCCACTTCCCAGGCGCGGAGGCGGACGATCTTGGGTCCATCACCCTCGCGCCCGAGGACGGCCTGGACGAGCTTGCCCGTCAGGTGCCAGTACGGCGCCTCGATCCGATGGGCCTCCAGGACCTGCACCGTCGCGCGCAAGCGCTTCTCGAACGAGTCCAGCTGCATCCGGATCAAGAACTCCGGGGGCTGTCTGGCTTCTTCTTCTCCATGGGTGTGGCGCGCGATGATCTCCGCTCGCTCCGCGTTGACGCGATAGGAGATGATCGTCTCGCGGATGTCTTCCGCGCCGCGCGTGACGTCGTCGGCCACGTAGATCTCGTCGCGGCCGGGGGCGCTCAGGATGAGCAGCGAACCGCAGTGCCCGCACGACACGCTCACCACGGTGTCGTCGGCTTCGAATGGCGCGCCGCACTTGGGGCAGGCCAGGACGATGGCGAGCGGGCCCGAAGGACCCTTGTCGTCCTTGGGCGGCGCGCGGCGGGCGGCCAGGTCCGGCATGCCGGCCGGATCTTACTCGAACCACCTCAGAGAAAATCCATCCCGGCTGACAACAACGCCGGGCCCGAGAACTAGCGGCTGCCGGCGACGACGAGACGCTGCTGCCGGATCTTCAGCCCTTCTTCCAGCGACTCGCGGAACCCGTCGGCCGTCTCGAGCAGCGGCGACCACCAGCGCCAGGGAGGAGGCGTGCCGTCGCCGTCGACGCGGGGCGGGTTCTCCACCCTGCAGATGAACTTCAGTCCATCCGACTCGTCCCGGCAGACGCGGAACCGGACCTGGACCAGGCCGAGGTTCTCGTCGTGCAGGGCGCCCTGGACCACCTCTTCGACCTCGGCACCGAGGCCCGGGTTCTGGCCGGCGATCGGGTTCTCGACGATCTCGATCCGGGTGGAGAGGTGGCCGGGAGCTGGAAGCGCCGCCATTCGTGCCCGGCTCCGTCCCGTTTCCTGCGTCGCGAGTGCCATATGCCGCTCCTCGGGTTGCCGCCTCGCCAGAACGTGCGAGGGCTTTTCGTCATTGAGCAAGGAACGTGCCCAGGGGGCCGCCCCGAGCCGATGCCTGGGAACTGAGCGAGATGCCGAAGGGCTCGGGGCCGCCGGCGGTCGCGGACATGTAAAAAGGAACGGGGACCCGCTGAACGTCCTACACCGGACGCTGCGGTTACAAGGGGATTGCGGTTTATGTCAGGATCGAGCGCGGAGGAAAAGATGAGCGATGCCCAGGTGAGCTACGAAGTCGCGGACGGCATCGCCGTCCTCACGCTCACCGACCCGCCCGCCAACACGTACTCGTACGACATGATGCGTCGCCTCGATGCGCTCGTCCTCGAGGCGCGCATGGACGACGCGGTACACGTCATCGTGTTGCGCGGCGCGGGCGAGAAGTTCTTCTGCGCCGGGGCCGACATCCGCATGCTGTCGTCGGCCACGCCGCGGTTCAAGTACTTCTTCTGCCTGCATGCCAACGAAACGCTGAGCCGCCTCGAGCAGACGCCGAAACTCGTGATCGCCGCTCTCAACGGCCATTGCGTGGGCGGCGGGCTGGAGATCGCGATGGCCGCCGACTTGCGCTGGGCGCGCAGGGGCGCGGGGAAGATCGGCCTGCCCGAAGTGAACCTGGGCGTGCTGCCGGGAACCGGAGGCACGCAGCGCCTGACCCGCCTGGTGGGAAAGGCGCGGGCGATCGAGCTCATGGTGACGGGGCGGCTCTTCGATTTCGAAGAGGCGGTGGCCCTCGGACTCGTGACCGGCACCGTCGACGCCACGGACGCGGAGCACTTCCTGGCCCGGGTCAAGGAGAAGGCACGGGAACTCGTGCCCCCCGGCCGTGCGTCGAAGGCCGTCGGCGCGATCAAGCGCGCGGTGCAGACGGGGTCGGAGATGGCGTTCCAGGAAGCGCTGGCCCTCGAGCGCGAGCTGCAGCAGCAGCTCTTCGAGTCCGAGGATGCCCGCGAAGGCCTCGCCGCCCACCTGGAAAAACGCAAACCGGCGTTCAAGGGACGCTGAGCGCGAGCGATGGACACGGTCCGGTTCGAAGACAAGGACGGCGCGCGCTGGATCACGCTCGACCGTCCCCCCGTCAACGTCCTCGACATCGCCACCATCGAGGCCCTCGCCGCCGCCCTCGCGTCCCTGACCGATCGCCGTGACCTCAAGGTGGTCGTGCTGCGCTCCGCGATCCCCCGGACCTTCTCCGCGGGCGTGGACGTCCGCGACCACACGCGCGAGCGAGTGACCACGATGCTGTCCGCCTTCCACGGGGTCTTCCGGCAGTTGGACGCGCTTTCGCAAGCGACCATCGCGGCCGTGGATGGGACCTGCCTCGGCGGCGGCTGCGAGCTGGCCGCCTTCTGCGATGTCGCATTGGCCACCCCGCGCTCCGTGTTCGGCCAGCCCGAGATCGACGTCGGCTGCTTTCCGCCGCTGGCGTCGGTCGTGCTGCCGCGGATCGCGCCGCGCGCGGCGGCCGAGTTGATACTCACCGGCGCCCCCATCGGGGCCGGGGAAGCGGCCCGCGTGGGGCTGATCTCGCGGGTGGTCGACGACCTCGACGCGGAGACCCGCCGCCTCGTCCGCCTCTTCGCGGGCAAGAGCGCCGCCATCCTGAAACGGGCGCGCCGGGCCCTGCGCGACGGCGCCGACGGCAGCGTCAGCGAGGCGCTGGCGCGCGCCGAACGCCTCTACCTCGAGGGCCTGCTGGCCACGGAAGACATGGACGAGGGCGTCCAGGCGTTCCTGGAGAAGCGCCCCCCGCGCTGGAAGGATGGGTGACGCTCAGCGCGGATCTTTGATCTCAGGGGGGGCACTCGCACACCCTCAGGTGGGTGTTCGCGACCCCCCCTGAAACCCCCCACCATCCGGCCGCCGCTGCGCGGCGCCCGGACTCCTGGTCGGCCGATCAGCGTGGATCCACCGTCCGCAGGTAGGCCGCCGTCGCGGCCGCTTCGCGGGCCCGCAGGGCCACGCAGCCGCGCACCTCTTCCTCGCGCATGGCCAGCTCCTTGTCCGTTCCGGCCACGTTGCGCTTGGGGTCGGCGTAGAAGTCGTGGACGGCGGCCAGACGGTCCTCCGAGCAGGCCTGACCGAGCGCGAAGTTGGGGAGGAAGGCCAGGAACATCGGGGGCAGCCGCTGCGCGAGCTCGTCATAGTGCCGGCGGTGGTAGGCGAACACGTGCTGCGAGCCTTCCGCCGACGATGCCATCGACTTGATCAGGGCGCCGCCTTCCTGGAAAGTCATGCCCGGAATGGCCAGTGCCTCGTCGGCCAGCGTGGGATCGCGGAAGCGGCCGAGCGCGGTGAACAGACGGGTGCGCTCGACGGGCACCGTCGTCGCGTCGAGCCGCTTGCGGATCCGGTCGAACAAGGCGCGATCGCCGGCGGTGGCGGCGGCGATGTCGAGCGCCGCGCCGGCCAGGCCAGGGTCCACCCGAGCCGGATCGGCCAGATAGGCGTTCACGACTTCACGCGCGTAGGCCTGGACACGCGGATCGTTCCCGTAAACAGAGACCCACCACAGCAGCGCCGGCCGCAGGGCGGCCACGGATTCCGGCTCCCCCGGGCGGGGCGCGGGACCGATGCGCTCGAGGGCGCGGCCGAGCGTCTTCTGTACATACGTGGCGAACGAGTTGCGCGTCTCCGGCGTGATCAGCGCCGTCTTCGCCTCCTCGAGCGCGGTCACCACCGCGGAGACGACGAGCGGATCCGGATCGGCGGCGAAGGCGGTGAGCAGGCGGAGATAGTCGCCGCCGTGAACCATCCCCGCGTCGAGCAAGGCGGAGAGGTTGCCCACGAAGCCGATGCGCTCGCGCGTATCGAGGCGGGTGGCGGCCTGCTCGGCCATCGTGGTCAGCAGGGGCCGGGCCACGCTCCAGCGGTAATAGCCGCGCTCGCCGGCGCTTGGGTGGATCCAGTCCACGGGGCTGGACACCCCCAGCTTGAAGTCCTGGGCCGCCGAAGTCAGCAGGAACGTCTTCGTCTGGACGGTTCCTCCTTCCGCGTACTTCAGACCGACCGGGATCTGCCACTGCGCCGGCGGCGGCCTGACGCCCGCGAGCACGAAGCGCTGCTGAGCGAGGCGGACGGCCTTGCCCCCGTCCACGAGGACCGCGCTCACCAGGGGCACGCCCGGCTGGTCGAGGAACGAGGCCATGGGCTTGCCCATGTCCTTGCCCGAAGCCCTGGAGAGCGCGCTCCACAGGTCGGCCGCGGTCGCGTTTCCCCACTCGTGGGCGGCCAGGTAGTCGCGGATGCCCTTCCGGAACAGATCGGGGCCGAGCCAGGCCTCGAACATGCCCAGCACGGCCTCGCCCTTCTCGTAGGCCAGCTCGTCCGCGGCCTGCAGCAGGTTGTCCATGGCCCCCACGGGCTGGCGGATGGCGCGGGTGGTGAGCCGTGCGTCGGTGTTCATGGCCTTCTGCGCCCCTTCGACCGACCGCACCTCGACCTCCGTCTCCGGGAACGCCTCCTGCGTGACCTTGTCGCCCATCCAGGACGCGAAGGACTCGTTGAGCCACAGGTCGTCCCACCAGGCCATGGTAACGAGGTCGCCGAACCACATGTGCGCCATCTCGTGCGCGGTGACCTCGATCAGCAGGCGCCGCTGCGCGACGCTCGCGCCGGCGGGGTCGATCAGGAGGATCTGGTCCGCGAAGGTGATGGCGCCCGGGTTCTCCATCGCGCCCGGCCAGTACTCGGGTACCGCGAGGAGGTCGAGCTTCTCGAAGGGGTAGGGCCGGCCGAAATAGCGCTCGAGGGCGGCGAGGAGGGGGGTCGCCACGCGCGCCGCCTCCGCCGCCAGAGCGCTCTTCCCTTTCACGGTGACGACGCGGCCGGGCACGGACAGCCCCGTGATCGGAGTCGTGTCGAAGGGGCCCACCGCCACCGCGAGCAGGTACGAGGGCAGCGGCGGCGTGCGCTTGAAGACGACCGTCCGGGTCGCGCCGGCGACCGTGTCGCTCTCGACCGGCGTGTTGGAGACGGCCAGATCCGCGGCCGGCACCACCAGCGTGACCTGGTAGGGAATCTTGAACGACGGCTCGTCCCAGCAGGGGAAGGCCCGCCGTGCATCCGTGGCTTCGAACTGGGTGAAGGCGTACCAGTCGCCGCCGGCCTGGGTGCGATAGAGCCCCACGGAGTGCGGATCGAAAGGAGCCTTGAACTCCAGGTCGAGGGTGTAGTTGCCCGGCGCGATGGGGCGATCGGCCTGCACGCGGACCACCCCTCGTCCTCCCGCGGCCTGCCGCACGCTCACCTCGCCCGCCGGTCCGCGCAGCTTCGTTACGGACAGCACCGGGCCGTCGGCGTGGAACGCGAAGCTGGAGGCCGGTCTCGACACCTTCAACTCGACGTGCGCGGACCCGGTGAACTCGGCCCGAGCGGGATCGACGGTCAGGCGAACGGACTCGAACGTCGGCACCACGTCGCGGCCGAGACGGCTGGGGTCCGTCTGGGCGGAGGCGAGCGGCGCGCTCGCGGCGAGGATGACGGCGAGTGATGGGACGAAGCGCGCGCGCACGGTGGCCTCCTTGGGATGCTCCAACTTACCTGATAAAAGAAGAAGGCGTGCGCCTCCTCATCCACGACGCCCGTCTGGTCGCCACCATGGACGATGCGCGCCGGCGCCTGCCCGGCGGCTGGGTCCTGATCGAGGATGATCGCATCGCGGGAGTGGGATCGGGAGAGCCTCCGGCCGCGCCCGTGGACCGCCGCCTGGACGCGCGGGGCAAGGTCGTCCTCCCCGGCCTCGTCAACACGCACCACCACCTTCCGCAGACCCTCACCCGCAACGTCCCCCGCGTGCAGGAGGCGCCGCTGTTCCGGTGGCTGGTCGAGCTCTACGAGGTGTGGCGGGGCACGGACGCGGAAGCGGTGGAGGTGGCGGCGCGCGTCGGCCTCGGCGAGCTGCTGCTCACCGGCTGCACGACCTCCACCGACCACCTCTACCTCTTCCCGCGCGGGCACGAGCGCCTCATCGACGCCGAGATCGGCGCCGCCCGCGACCTGGGCATCCGCTTCCACCCGACGCGCGGGTCGATGAGCCGCGGCCAGAGCCAGGGCGGCCTGCCCCCCGACGACGTGGTGCAGGCGGAGGACGTCATCCTGGCCGACTCCCGCCGGCTCATCCGCGAGTACCACGACCCGCGGCCGCGGGCCATGACGCGGATCGCCCTCGCCCCCTGCTCGCCCTTCTCGGTGACGGACGACCTGATGCGCCGCACCGCGGACCTCGCGCGCGAGCACGGGGTTCGCCTCCACACGCACCTCGCGGAAACGAAGGACGAGGAGACGTACTGCCTCGAGATGCACGGCGTGCGCCCGGTGGAGTACGTGCGGCGCCTGGGCTGGCTGGGACCGGACGTGTGGATGGCGCACGCGGTCCATCTCTCCCCGGAGGAGATCGCGCTGTTCGGGGAGACGCGGACGGGCGCCGCCCACTGTCCCTCCTCGAACTTCCGCCTCGGCTCCGGGATCGCTCCCGTGCGCGCTCTCCTCGACGCGGGGGCGCCGGTCGGCCTGGGGGTCGACGGCTCGGCGAGCAACGACAGCTCGAACATGCTCGCGGAGGCGCGCCAGGCCTTGCTCGCCCACCGCATCGGCCAGGACCCCGGGCGGTGGCTCTCGGCGGAGGACGTGCTCTGGATGGCGACCCGGGGCGGCGCGGCCTGTCTCGGACGCGACGACATCGGGAGCCTGGAGACGGGCAAGGCGGCGGACCTCGTGATGATCGAAACGCGCCGGTTGTCCTACGCGGGCGCGTCCAGCGATCCCCTGGCCGCGCTGGTCTTCTCGCCCTTCCCCGAGCCCGCGGACACCGTGATCGTGAACGGGCGCGTCGTGGTGGAGGGCGGGGCGCTGGTCGGGGTCGACGTGCCCGCGCTGGTGGCGCGCGCGGACGCGATCTCGGAGAGGATGCTGCGGCAGGCCTCCCGGACGACGGGCAAGGACTATTTCACCGCGCCACACTAGAATTCCTCGATGCTCGCGCGCGGGATCCGCAGCTACCACCGGCCGACGCGGCTCGAGGAGGCGCTGAGCCTCGCTCGCCAGGGCGTCATCCCCCTGGCCGGGGGGACGCGTCTGTTCGCCGCGGACCGCGAGGTGCCGAACGTCCTCGACCTGTCCGCGCTCGGGCTGGGACGCACCGAGATGGTGGACGGGGACCTGCGCATCGGGACGATGGTCACCCTCCAGGACGTCATCGACTCGCCGCTCGTCCATGAAGCGACCGCCGGACTCCTGCCCGCGGCCGCGCGGGCCCACTCCGCATCGCGCATGATCCGCGGCATGGCGACCGTGGGCGGCGAGGCCGTCCACGGGGCCCACGACTCCGAGGTGGTGGCGGCGCTCCTCGCCCTCAACGCGATCTTCGAGGTGGCTCTTCCCTCCGGCACTCTCGAAAGCCCGGCCCTGCGCTTCCTGCGCGACCCGGGCGAGGACCTGGGAGAGGGCGGCCTCCTCCAGGCGCTCATGATCCCGGGCGTGCCGGAGGGGGCGGCCCTGGAGCGGGTGGCCGTGCTGCCGTCGGCGCCCCCGCTCGTGGCCGTCGCCGTCACCATCTCCTTCGCCGGCGAGAAGTGCGCGCGCGCGCGCATCGCCCTCACCGGTCTGCGCGTCCGCCCGGCGCGCATTCCGGAGGCGGAAGCGCGCGTCGAAGGCAGCACCGGCGACGCGGCCGCGCTGCAGAAGTGCCTCGATCAGATCGCCGCCCGCGCCCAGTTCCGCGACGACGCCCACGCGCCCGCGAGCTACCGACGGGACGTCGGCCTCGTCCTCGCCCGGCGCGCGCTGGAGCGCGCGATCGCGCAGGCGCGCGGCGCGCCCAAGGCCGCCCCTCCCCAGCCGCGTCCGCCCCAGCCGTTGCGCCGTCCCACCGAGCTCCCCTACTTCACTTCGGGCATGGTCGAGATGTGGGTCAACGGCGAGCGCCGCAAGGCGGCGGCGGAGGCGCGCACGACGCTGCTCGACCTTCTCAGGCGAGAGGGTCTCCGCGGCGTCAAGCACGGCTGTGAGACGGGGGAATGCGGCGCGTGCACGGTGCTGCTGGACGGACGGCCCGTCAGCTCGTGCCTCACGCTGGCGCTGCGGGCCGAGGGCCGGTACGTCCAGACGGTGGAAGGGCTGGGAACGCCCGACGCCATGCATCCCGTGCAGCAGGCGTTCGTGGACACGGGGGCGATCCAGTGCGGCTACTGCACCCCGGCCATGGAGCTCTGCGCGAAGGCCCTGCTCGACGCGGTCCCCCAGCCCACGGAGGCGGACGCCCGCGACGCTCTGGCCGGCTGCCTCTGCCGCTGCACGGGCTACGTCAAGCCCGTGGAAGCCGTGATGCGGGCGGCGGCCCGTGCCGGCGCGAACGGTCCGAGGTCCTGACGATGTCGGACCTGAAGACGGTCGGCCGGTCGGAGCGGCGCGTGGACAGCGTCAAGCTGGCCACCGGGCGCGGCACCTTCGTCGACGACATCGACGTGCCGCGGATGCTTCACGCGCGCATCCTCCATTCCCCGCACGCGCACGCTCGCATCACCCGCATCGACGCCAGCCAGGCCCGCGCCATGCCCGGCGTCGTCTGCGTCCTCACGCACGAAGACGTGCCGCGCGTGCCCTACACCACCGCCGGTCAGGGCTGGCCCGAGCCTTCGCCCTACGACGCGGTGATGCTCGACCACAAGGTGCGCTTCGTGGGAGACCGCGTGGCCGTGGTGGCCGCGGACGACCTGGAGCTGGCCCAGCGCGCGTGCGAGGCCATCAAGGTCGAATACGAGGTCCTGCCCGCCATCCTGGATCCGGAGAAGGCCATGGCGGAAGGGGCTCCCGTCATCCACGACCAGGCGGATGCCTCCGGGATCAAGGACCCCGCCCGCAACCTGGCCGCGGAGATCGTCGCCGAAGTGGGCTCGGTGGAGCGCGGCTTCAAGGAGGCGGAGCGGGTCTTCGAAGCGACCTACCGGGTACCCTACGTCCAGCAGTCGTCGATCGAGCCGCACGTCACCATCACCTGGCTCGACGAGGACCATCGGCTGGTCGTGCGCACCTCCACCCAGGTCCCCTTCCACGTCCGGCGCATCATCGCGCCCCTCCTCGGGATCCCCTTGCGGCGGATCCGGGTGATCAAGCCTCGCATCGGCGGCGGCTTCGGCGGCAAGCAGGAGATCCTGATCGAGGACCTCTGCGGGATGCTGACCCTGCGCACGGGGCGCCCCATCCGGCTCGAGTACACGCGCGAGGAGGAGCTGACGGCGGCGCGCACCCGCCACCCGCAGATCGTCACCGTGAAGAGCGGCGTCCGCGACGGCCGGCTGACCGCCCTCGAGATGCGCGTCCTGGAGAACACCGGCGCCTACGGCACCCACGCGCTGACGGTGATGAGCGTGACCGGCAACCGCGCGCTCTCCCTGTACCGCTGCCCGAACCTGCGCTACGAGGCCCGCGCCGTCTATACGAACCTGGCCGTGGCCGGCGCCTTTCGCGGGTATGGCTGTCCCCAGGGCTTCTTCGCCCTCGAGAGCCACGTCGACGAGATCGCGGCCGCGCTGGGCGACGACCCCCTCGAGTTCCGGACCCGCAACCACGTTCAGGAGGGCGACGACCAGCCGATCGCGGAGGTGCTGGGCGAGGGCAAGGAGGGATTCAAGCAGATCATCCGCTCCTGCGGCCTTCCCCAGGCCATCCAACTCGGAGCCAAGGCCATGGGTTGGACGGAAAAGCGAAGGCAGTACGGCGCCGGCAGTGGCTCGAGCTTCGATGGCTCTGAGACGATCGACCTGGCCATGCACCGAACGAAGGGACAGCGACGGGCGGCGCGAGCGGCGGGAT
>DASTLK010000800.1:0-6274 GCA_035715025.1 Vicinamibacteria bacterium | reverse complement strand
CCCAGTTCCCACCCGCCGCTCCTGGATGCCGGGCGGAGCCCTCCTCGTCGGCGCGGTCCTGGCCGCGGGCCTGTGCGGGTTCGCCCTCCGCGTCCGCTCCTGGCCTTGGTACCTCGGCTTCACGGCCGTCGCCGTCCTGGCCATCGGCTGGGTCGAGCGGATGTGGGTGCGCCGGTCGGCGCCCGCCCCCCCGCGCATCCGCGGCAAGCTGAAGGTGATCCAGGGGGGCAAGGCGACGCCTTACGACCTGGAGAAGGATCACTCCACCGACTCCCAGCGCTACCTGATGTAGTGCTGCTGGCCCACGCCCTGGCGGCGATCGTCCTGTCCGAGTTCGTCTACGAGCGCGCCCCATTTCCTTCCGCCCACGCTTCGACGATCGTGGAGACGACCGACGGGCTGGTGGCCGCCTGGTTCGGGGGCACGGGCGAAGGGCATCCCGACGTCGCGATCTGGGTGTCGCGAAAGGACGGCCCTCACTGGTCGCCGCCGACCCAGGTGGCGGACGGCGCGCAGCCGGACGGCACGCGCCAGCCGTGCTGGAACCCGGTCCTCTTCCTGCCCTCGCACGGCCCGTTGCTCCTCTTCTACAAGGTGGGCCCCACTCCGCGCGCGTGGTGGGGCGAGGTGCGGACCTCCGTCGACAGCGGTCGGACATGGTCGGCGGCGGCCAAGCTGCCGCCCGGGATCCTGGGGCCGATTCGGGCGAAGCCCGTCGAGCTGCCGGGCGGCGCGATCCTGGCCGGGTCGAGCACGGAGCACGCCGGGTGGGTCGTGCACATGGAGCGATTCGCGGGACGCCTCGCATCGAAGCCGGGCGCGGGCACAGATCTCGCCTCCGCCAACGCCTGGCGCTCCGTGGGGCCTCTCAACGTCGCGTCCGAGTTCGCCGCCATTCAACCCACGATCCTCGTGCACACGAACACGCGCCTGCAGATCCTCTGCCGAAGCCAGCAGGGAGTGATCACCGAGGCCTGGTCCGAGGATGGCGGAGAAAGCTGGAGTCCTATGACCGCGACCGCCCTTCCGAATCCCAGCGCGGGGATCGACGCGCTGCGGCTGAGGGACGGCCGGTTCCTGCTCGTGTACAACCCGACCGCGAAGGGACGCGACAAGCTCGAGGTGGCGCTATCGCCGGACGGGAAGGCCTGGCGGCGCGCGGCCGTCCTCGAGGACGCGCCCGGCGAGTACTCCTACCCCGCCGCGATCCAGACCCGCGACGGGCTCGTCCATGTCACGTACACGTGGCGGCGGGAGCGGATCAAGCACGTGGTCCTCGATCCCGCCGCGATCGAATGACGTCCCGTAGCGACAGGTGATGTCGCTGACCCTGCTCCTCGCGGGATACCTCTGGGCCGGCATCGGACCCGAGGACCAGTCCGTCGCCGCGCGCTTCAGGCCGCCCGCTGGATATCGCCGGATCGAGGTCGCCCCGAACACCTTCGGGGCATGGCTGCGCGCGTTGCCGTTGAAACCCGGGCGTCCGGCCGTGCACCTCTTCGATGGCCGCTTGAAATCGAATCAATCGGTCCACCTGGCGGTGGTCGACATCGACGTCGGGCGGCAGGACCTGCAGCAATGCGCGGACGCCGTGATGCGGCTGCGAGGGGAATACCTCTATTCCGCCGGCCGAGCGGGTGACGTGGCCTTCCATTTCACGAGCGGAGACCTCGCGCGATTCGACGATTGGGCGGCCGGGCAACGTCCGCACGTCGCCGGTTCCGCGGTCAACTGGGCGCGAACCGGTGCCAGGGACGGGTCCTACGGAAGCTTCCGGCGGTTCATGGAGACGGTCTTCCGCTACGCCGGCTCGAAGTCGCTCGCGGACGAGCTCGCGCCGGTCTCCGTCCGGGATATCCGGCCGGGTGACGTGTTCATCCAGGGCGGCTTTCCCGGCCACGCCGTCCTCGTGGTGGACGTGGCGGAGGGGCACGACGGACGGCGCGTCTTCGTGCTCGCCCAGAGTTACATGCCCGCACAGGATATCCACATCCTGAAGAATCCAGCCACCGGGGACGCGTGGTTCGCCGTCGCCCCCGGCCAGCGGCTGGAGACGCCCGAGTGGTCGTTCCCCCCCGACTCGTCGCGGATGTTTCCCGATCGCCGCTAGACAGTGCCCGCGGTTCGAATGGGATACAGTTCCTCCCATGGCCGGCCGCACCGTTCGCGCGCCCCGCGGCACCACCATCTCCTGCAAGTCCTGGCAGCAGGAAGCCGCCCTCCGCATGCTGATGAACAACCTCGACCCCGAGGTCGCGGAGCGGCCCGAGGACCTCGTCGTCTACGGCGGCATCGGCAAGGCCGCGCGCAACTGGGAATGCTTCGACGCCATCGTCCGCTGCCTGCGCGAGCTGGGCAACGAGGAGACGCTCCTCGTGCAGTCCGGCAAGCCGGTGGGCGTGTTCCGCACGCACGCCGACGCCCCGCGCGTGCTCATCTCGAACTCCATGCTGGTGCCGGCCTGGGCCACCTGGGAGCACTTCTACGAGCTGGATCGAAAGGGCCTGATGATGTACGGCCAGATGACGGCGGGGTCCTGGATCTACATCGGGACGCAGGGCATCCTCCAGGGCACGTACGAGACGCTTGCGGAGGCGGCACGGCAGCACTTCGGCGGGAGCCTCGCCGGACGCCTCGTCCTCACCGCGGGGCTGGGCGGGATGGGTGGCGCCCAGCCGCTGGCCGCCACCATGAACGAGGGCGTGATCATCGCCGTCGAGGTCGACCGCGCGCGCATCGAAAGGCGCCTGGAGACGAGGTACCTCGACGTCAGCGCGGATCACCTCGACGAGGCGCTCGCCCGCGCGCGCGAAGCGGTGGCCGCGCGCCGGCCGCTCTCGATCGGACTGCTCGGCAATGCCGCCGACGTCCTGCCGGAATGCGTGCGGCGGGACGTCCGGCCGGACCTGGTCACGGACCAGACGAGCGCGCACGACCCGCTCAGCGGCTACGTGCCGAACGGCATGGCCTACGAGGCCGCGGTGGCCCTGCGCAAGGAGGACCCGGCGCGTTACATGCGCGAGGCCTATCGCGCCATGGGTGAGCACGTGCGCGCGATGCTCGAGCTGCAGAAGCGCGGCGCGGTCGTCTTCGACTACGGCAACAACATCCGCGCCCAGGCGCAGAAGGCCGGTGTCGAGAACGCCTTCGATTTCCCCGGCTTCGTGCCCGCCTACATCCGGCCGCTCTTCTGCGAGGGCAAGGGGCCGTTCCGTTGGGCCGTCCTCTCCGGCGACCCCGCGGACCTCGCGGTGACCGACGAGGCGGTGCTGCGCACGTTCCCCGAGGACCGCGCGCTGGCGCGCTGGATCACGCTCGCGCGCGAGCGGGTCGCCTTCCAGGGCCTGCCCGCGCGCATCTGCTGGCTCGGCTATGGCGAGCGCGCGAAGATGGGCCTGGTGTTCAACGATCTCGTGCGCACGGGACGGGTCAGCGCGCCGATCGTGATCGGACGCGACCATCTCGACGCGGGCTCCGTGGCCTCGCCCAACCGCGAGACGGAGGCCATGCGCGACGGGTCGGACGCGGTGGCGGACTGGCCGGTCCTGAATGCGCTCCTCAACGCGGTGGCGGGAGCGACCTGGGTCTCCGTCCATCACGGGGGCGGCGTGGGCATGGGCTACTCCATCCATGCGGGCATGGTGGTGGTGGCGGACGGCACCACAGACGCGGCCGCCCGCCTCCAGCGCGTGCTGACCACGGATCCCGGAACGGGAGTCATGCGCCATGCCGACGCCGGCTACCCGCGCGCGATGGAGGTCGCGCGGGAACGCGGCGTGCGCACGCCCCTGGTGGGCACGCGATGAGCGGCCCCTTCGAGCGCTCCGAGCTGCTCGCCGAGGTCAAACGCGCGCAGGAAGGCCCGCCTCTCCTTCTCACCGGCCCGCCCGGCTCCGGCAAGACCACGCTGCTGCACGCCGCCGTGGACGCGCTGGCCAGGGAGGGATGGCATCCCGTCTATCTCGACCTTCTGGCCGCGGCCACGTCCCCGGAGCGCTTCGTCCAGTCCGCGCTGGCCGCGCTGCCCGACGGCCTGGAAGGCCGCGCGGCCGCGCGCGCGCGCGAGGCGGACCATCTCTCGCGCGGCGGCCGGCGCGAGGGCGCCCGCGCCGTCCAGGCCCTGCTGTCCGCCTGGGCCACCCTCGACACCGTGGAGGGACGGCCGATCGCGCTCGTGCTCGACGAGGCCACCGAGATCCGTTCACTCGCCTATTTCTCGGGCCTGCGCGAGGTGGATGCCCCCTTCGGCGCGGCCCTGGCCACGCGTCCGCGGGGGACGCTGCTCGCCACGTCGTTCCCGGGCGTGGCGCGCAAGCTCTGGCCCCACCTGGCCACGCTGGCGATACCGCCGCTCTCCGCGGCCGAGCTCCAGGGCGAGGCCCGCATGCGCGGCCTGCGCGTGGACGGGTCGGCGCTCGCCGCCGCCTCCTTCGGATGGCCGCGCTACGCGCGCATCCTGCTCGACCGCCTGGAGCAGGGCATGGCCCTGGCCACCGCCTGGGCGGACGAGATGGCGCTGGGCGGCCGTCTCGAACAGGCCTGCCGCCACACCTACGACGTCCTGCTGCTGCGCAGCCGCGGATACGGAATGTCCAAGGCCGTCCTGGCCGCGGTGGCCGCGGAAGAGGGTCTCAACCTCACCGCGCTCGTCGTCCGCCTCGGCCGCACGCCGGGCGCGATCCGCGACTACCTCGGCTGGCTGCTCGCGGTGGACGCGCTGCGCACCACGCGCAAGCGGTACTACTACGTCGACGGCGTGCTCCGCCTCTGGGTCCGCCTGCACGCGCGCGGAGTACGCGCGAGCGAGGAGGAGATCTTGACCTGTGCGCGCGAGCTGATCGCCTCGGCCGCGCCCCTCCCGGCGGCGGAGGCGGTGGCGGCGGCGTCTCGCCATCAAGGATTGATGGAAATCGACTAGGGTCCCGGGACCGACCCGAGAGGAGCCGGCCATGTTGTTCCGCAGCCCGCGGCCACCGGTGGACATCCCTCGCGTCCCGGTGACGACGTACGTGCTGGAAAAAGCAGGCGAGGTCGCGGACCGGACGGCCCTCGTCGACGCCGTCACCGGGCGGCGGATGACGTACGCGGGCCTGGAGGCGACGATCGCCCGCCTCACGGGCGGGCTCGCGGCACGCGGCTACGGGCGCAGGGACGTCTTCGGCATCTACGCGCCCAACACGCTCGAATATCCCATCGCCTTCCATGGGGTGGCCCAGCTCGGAGCCGTGATCACCACCGTGAACCCGCTCTTCACGGCCGACGAGCTGGCCAACCAGCTCCGCGACTGCGGCGCGAAGTGCCTCTTCACGATCCCGGCCTTCATGGAGAAGGCGCGCGCGGCCGCCGCGCGGGCCGGCCTGCGCGAGATCGTCGTCTTCGGGGAATCGGAGGGCGCGGTGTCCTTCTCCGAGCTGCTCGTCGCCTCCGCTCCCCCGCCCGCCGCCGCCATCGATCCCGGCGACGTGGTCGCGCTGCCCTATTCGAGCGGGACCACCGGCCTGCCCAAGGGCGTGATGCTCACGCATGGCAACCTCGTGGCCAACATCGCCCAGAGCGCCGCCGCCCTTCCCATGGAGGGCGCCGACACCGTCATCGCCGTGCTGCCTTTCTTCCACATCTATGGCCTGCAAGTCATCCTCAACGGCGGCCTGCACGCCGGCGCCACCCTGGTCGTGCTGCCGCGGTTCGAGCTGGAGAACTTCCTCCGCGCCATCCAGGAGCACCGCGCGACCTGGGCCTTCGTGGTGCCGCCCATCGCCCTCGCCCTGGCCCGGCATCCCGCGGTCGACGGCTTCGACCTCTCCAGCCTGCGCCAGGTGCTCTCGGGCGCCGCGCCCCTGAGCGCGGACCTCGCCCGCGCGGTCACGCGGCGGCTCGGCTGCCGCATGCTCCAGGGATACGGGATGACGGAGACGAGTCCGGTCACGCACACGAACTCGGGGCCGTCGATCGAGACCAAGCCCGGCTCCGTCGGCGCCCTCGTGTCGAACACGGAAGGGCGGATCATCGATCCGGCCAGCGGGCGCGAGCTCGCCGCCGGCGAGCAGGGCGAGATCTGCGTGCGGGGCCCGCAGATCATGAAGGGCTATCTCGGCCGGCCGGAGGCGACGGCGGCCATGATCGACGCGGACGGGTGGCTCCACACCGGCGACATCGGCTACGGCGACGACGAGGGCGATTTCTTCGTCGTGGACCGCCTGAAGGAGCTGATCAAGTACAAGGGATGTCCGGTCGCGCCGGCGGAGCTGGAAGCCCTGCTCCTGACCCACCCCGC
>DASTLK010000799.1:0-5899 GCA_035715025.1 Vicinamibacteria bacterium | reverse complement strand
ATCCCGCCGGCGCACTCGCGGCAACCACCAGTTGCCAGGTCGGCGGTCCGCGCCTGTTGTCCGAACAACAGCCGGCCAACAACAACCACAGCAAGTAGCGTGCCGGCGGTTAGAATCGGGCCATGGACGCCTTCGACATTGCCGGGCTCTGCGCCCATCCGGACGATGCGGAGCTCGTGATGGGCGGGACACTCGCGCGCGAGGCGGCGGCGGGCCGGAGAGTCGCCCTCGTCGACCTCACGCGGGGCGAGAGCGGCAGCCGCGGTTCGCCCGCGGTCCGCGCGGCCGAAGCGGCGGAGGCGGCGCGGGTCCTCGGCGTCTCCCACCGCGAATCGCTCGGCCTGCCCGACTCGGCCCTCGAGCGCACGGTCGCGCAGCGGGACGTGGTCGTCTCCGCCCTGCGCCGGCTGCGTCCCGCGATCGTGGTGACGCAGCACTGGGACCAGCGCCACCCCGATCACGGCATGGCCAGCCATCTCGTCTACGACGCGTGCTTCATGGCCGGCCTGCGGAACTATCGTCCGGACCTGGGGGCGACCTTCCGCCCGCGCAAGGTCGTGTTCGCGACGAGCATGACGGAGACGATCGAGGCCGTGCCCAGCTTCGTCGTCGACATCACGGCGACGTTCGAGACCAAGATGCGGGCCATCCGCGCCTTCGCGAGCCAATTCGCTCCCGCGGCGGGCGAGACGGTCGCTCTTCCCTTCGAGCGGTTCCAGGAGTCCGTCGAGCTGACGGCGCGGCGGCAGGGACAGCGCATCGGCGTGACCTTCGGGGAGGGGTTCGTGACGCGGGAGCCGGTGGAGGTCGACGACCTCCTCGCCCTGCGCGGCCGCTCGATCTAGCCTAGTCGCCGCCGCGCGCCGTGCGCTGCCGGTGCTTGTGGTCGGACCAGAGGATGTTGGAGACGAGGGTCACCCCGCCCGCGGCTGCCCCGAGGAAGCACACCATCGCCAGTCCCGGATAGCCCAGGATGCGAAAGGACGTCTCCACGCGCATCAGCAGGGCCGCCCCCACGATGAGCGCGGCCAGGATGAGGCCCATCGTGATGCGGTTCGCGACCTTGATGAAGCCCTCCAGCAGCATCTTCTCGTCGATGGCGTCGACCTTGACCTCGAGGGAGTTGCTGCCGACGCGGTCGAGGATGGTGTTGATCCGCCGGGGCAGGTTCTCCGCGAACTCCTTCAGCTCCATGACGCCCGCGAACAGGTTCCCGGGCGAGAGGCTCTTGCGCATGCGCTGGCGCATGAGGTCCGCGGCGTTGCGGCGGATGGCCGCGTTGGGATCGAAATCGGGATCGAGGGCGCGGCCGACCTGGTCGAGGTTCAGGAGCGTCTTGCCGAGCATGGTCAGGGCGGGATCGACGCGTATGCCGCGCTCTCCCGACATGCGCGCCAGCATCAGCACCACGCGGCCGATCTGCATCTGGCCGACGGTGGCGCCGACGATCTGGGACACGAGGTCGCTCACGTCGCGTCGCAGCCCCTTCTCGTCGAAGAGCGGCTGCGCGTCACCGAGGGCGATGGCGACGGTGGCCGCCTCTTCCGCCCGTCCCTCGCTGACCGCCAGCAACAGGCGCAGGAGCCTCTCCTGCAGGCCCGGCGGGATCCGCGCCACCATGCCCAGGTCGAGCAGGGCCACCCGCTTGTCGTCGGTCAGGAAGACGTTGCCGGGATGGGGATCGGCGTGCACGAAGCCGTCGACGAGGATCTGCTGCAGGTAGGCGCGGAAGAGCTGGCTGGCCAGGACCTCGCCGTCGATCTCGGTGCGCACGAGCGGGCTCAGCTTCGTGATCTTCTCGCCGCGGATGTAATCGCTGGTGAGCACGCGTGACGTCGTGTAGTCCGCGACGGGCAGGGGGACCACCACGCGGTCGAACCCGCGCAGGTTCTCGGCCAGGACCTCGAGGTTGCGCGCCTCCAGGCGGTAGTCCAGCTCCCGCAGCAGCGTCTTGCGGAATTCCTCGAGCATCAGGGTGAACCCGTAGCGGCGGCCGATCTCGGTATGGTGGTCCATGAAGGAGGCGATCTCCGCCAGCGCCTCCAGGTCCTTGAGGATCTGCTCGCGGATGCCGGGCCGCTGCACCTTGACCGCGACCGGGCGGCCGTCGCGCAGGGAAGCGCGATGCACCTGGCCCAGGGAGGCCGCGGCCACCGGTTCCGGCTCGAACTCGGCGAAGGCCTTCGAGAGCCGGACGCCGAGCTCCGCGCTGACGAGGGCCTCGACTTCCAGGAACGAAAAGGGCCCCACCTGGTCCTGGAGGCGGGCCAGCGCTTCGATGTACGGCAGGGGCAGGAGGTCGGCGCGGGTGGAGAGGAGCTGTCCGACCTTGATGAAGGTCGGCCCCATCTTCTCGAGGTCGGCCGCGAGCTGCTCGGCGAGCTTCTCCTCGCTGGGGGTGGCCACCGGCGCTTCGACGAGGGCCTCCTCGAGGCCGGCGTTTCGCACCAGCTCGGACCGCCCGTACTTCATGAAGAGGGCGGCGATGTCCTTGTATCGTTTGAGGTGCTCGCCGCTGACGGAGATTCCCATGCTCTGGAGTGCCTGTTTCTATCGTACAGGCGTGGTCGTCCCTACAGGGATGGCGGCGTCGTTTCGCGCGGACGCACCGCGTCGAAGAGCAGCAGGACGATGCCGATGCTGATCGCGGAGTCGGCCAGGTTGAAGTCGGGCCATTGATGGCCCCGCCAGTAGACGTGGACGAAGTCGGTGACGTATCCGAGCCGGACGCGGTCGATCAGGTTCCCGATGGCACCGCCGGCGATCAGGGCCAGCGCGATGCGGAGGAGGATCGGCCCTTCGGCCAGGCGGCGCCAGTGCGCGAGGACGACCAGCAGGACCACGCCGCTGAGGACGGCCAGCACGACGGCCTGCGCGGGCAGTCCCCCCCCGGAGAGCACGCCGAAGGCCATCCCCACGTTCCGTCCGTGGACGAGGCTGGCCAGACCGGGGATGATCTCGTAGGTCTCGTACAGGCGGAGGTCGTGGCGTACGAGCGCCTTCGTGACCTGGTCGAGAACGATCACGGCCAGGGCGATGGCGGCCTCGGCCAGGCGCGGCATCCGGGCAGACGGTGGCGGCAAGCGCCCATTGTAGCGGCCTTCGATTTGCCGGCGGATCCGGATAGAACGCGCGGGCGGCCGGCCCTAGATTACGGTCATGCTGATGATGCAGCCGCGGGACGCGACGGATCGGGTCGAGACGGTCGAGGACGGGGCGCGCTGGCGGGCGGTGAGCGCACGCGACCGGAGCTGGGACGGGCGTTTCGTCTTCGCCGTCCGCACGACGGGCGTCTACTGCCGTCCGTCATGCGCGGCGCGGCGGCCCCTGCGCCGGAACGTCTCGTTCTTCACCGGGCCGGATGCGGCGGAGGCGGCCGGCTTCCGCGCCTGCCGCCGTTGCCGTCCGCGCGAGACCGGCGCCGCCGACACCCGCGCGGCCATGGTGGCGGCGGCCTGCCGGCTGCTCGCGGAGGATCGCGACCGGCCCTGGCGCCTGGGCGCGCTGGCCAAGGAGGTCGGGGTGAGCCCCCGCCATCTGTTGCGCACGTTCAAGGACGCACTCGGCGTCACCCCGCGGCAGTACGCGGAGGCCCGCCGCATGGCCGCCTTCAAGGGAAGGCTGAGGGGAGGAGATTCGGTGACGGGAGCAATGTACGACGTCGGCTTCGGGTCGAGCAGCCGGCTCTATGAAGACGTGCAGGGCCGCCTGGGCATGACCCCCGCGACCTATCGCCGGGGCGGGCGCGGCATGTCGATCGGCTACACGGTGACGGACTCGCCGCTGGGACGGTTGCTGGTGGCGGCGACGGAGCGGGGCGTGGCCGCGGTGAGCCTCGGCGATTCGGAGAAGGCGCTGGAAGCCGGCCTGCGCAAGGAGTACGCGCAGGCCGAGATCCACCGCGACGATGCCGGCCTCCAGCGCTGGGTGAGCCTGGTCCTGGACGAGCTCGCGGGCGCGAAGCCGCGGCCCGACCTTCCCCTGGACGTCCAGGCCACCGCCTTCCAGCATCGCGTGTGGCAGGAGCTGCGCGCCATCCCGCGCGGCCAGACGCGATCGTACGCGGAGGTCGCGCGACGGATCGGCCAGCCGACCGCCGCGCGCGCGGTCGCCCGCGCCTGCGCGACCAACCGGGTGGCGCTGCTGGTGCCCTGTCATCGCGTAGTGGCAACGGGCGGCGGGCTGGGGGGATATCGGTGGGGCGTGGTGCGCAAGAAGGCGCTGCTGGAGAGCGAACAGGAGGAAACCAAGGTCAAGTCGATCGGCACCCGGCGACGCCGGCGATGAGGCTAGGCACCCGACGACACCGGCGTGTCGAGCACTGCTCGCACCTTGCGGCCAAGCGCGTCGAGGGTGAAGGGCTTCTGTAGAAAAGCGACCTCCGCCGTCAAGACACCGTGGCGCACGACCGTGTCGTCCGTGTAGCCCGACATGTACAGCATCCTGATCTCGGGTCGGGACGACCGGATCCGCTCACCCAGATCACGTCCACCGAAACCGGGCATGACGATGTCGGTGATCACAAGATGGATCGGCGTGGCGTGCGACTCGCAGATTCGTAGAGCTTCGGCCCCATGCCGGGCCTCGAGCACGTTGTACCCGCTCGCTTGGAGCGCCTCGCGGACGATCTCCCGGAGCGTCTCTTCGTCCTCTACGACGAGGACGGTCTCGGAACCACGCGGGGCGGCCGATTCGACGACTTCGCTGCCCTGCGCCTGAACCGGCTGGTCGACCGCCGGCAGGTAGACCTTGAACGTGGCACCGTGGCCCGGCTCGCTGTAGACCCAGATCGATCCGCCGCTCTGCTTGACGATGCCGTAGACGGTCGCCAGCCCCAATCCTGTTCCCTTGCCCTTCTCCTTCGTGGTGAAGAAGGGCTCGAAGATCCGTGCCTGGGTCTCCGCGTCCATGCCGTGGCCGGTGTCGCTGACGGCCAACATGACATGCTGGCCTTCTCGAGCCCCGGTGTGGTGCCGGACATATTCGGCGTCGAGGATGACGTTGCCCGTCTCCATCGTCAGCTTCCCCCCCTGGGGCATGGCGTCGCGAGCGTTGACGGCCAGGTTCATGATGACCTGCTCGATCTGCCCCGGGTCCGCCTTGACCGTGCGCAGGGTGGGCTCCGTCCTGGTCGCGAACTCGATGTCTTCCCCGATGAGGCGATGAAGCAACTTCTCCATGTCCCGGACCACGGTGTTGAGGTCAAGAACCTGGGGCTGTAGGATCTGCTTTCGGCTGAAGGCCAGCAGCTGCCGCGTCAACGCCGCCGCCCGCTCCGCGGCCTTGTTGATCTCGAAGGCATATTTGGAGCTCGCATCTCCAGGCGGGAGATGCCTCCGGAGAAGCTCGTTGTAGCCGGTGATCACTCCGAGGAGATTGTTGAAGTCGTGTGCGACGCCGCCCGCGAGTCGCCCGATGGCGTCGATCCTCTGAGCCTGCCGCAGTTGGTCCTCGACCTTCTTCCGCTCGGTGTTGTCGAGGATGTACCCCTTGATCTCGGCGAGCTGGCCCCGCTCATCGAAGGTGCCCACCACGTTCTCGATGACGCTAATCGGCGTTCCGTCCGCACGACGAAGCTCAACATCGAGCGATTCGATCTTCCCGTCTCGGCGAAGTCCCTCCAGGAATGACGCGCGCAGCTCCGCCGTCGCGTACAGGGAGGCGGCGTTGGTGCCGATCGCCTCCTTGGCTGTGTTGAAGCCGAACATGCGCACAAAGGCCGGGTTGCACTCGACAATGGTCCCATCAGGCCGCGTGATGTAGGCGCCGGCGAGATCCTCCTCGAAGAACTGTCGGTAGCGTTCTTCGCTGCGTTGCAGGGCTGCTTCCGTCCGCTTCTGCTGGCTCAGATCGGCGATGAAAGCACTGAACGAGTAGGAACCACCCTCCCGAACGGCGG
>DASTLK010000798.1:0-4854 GCA_035715025.1 Vicinamibacteria bacterium | reverse complement strand
GTCGTGCGCGGCAACCGTCCCGGCCCTCCGCCCGCCCGCCCGCCGGCACGGGCGCCGGGTTCGCGCGTCGTGATCACCGTGCCCGAGGGAACCTTCGACGTGGGCATCGACCTCGGTGACCTCGAGCGCGAGATGGAAGTGCAGATGGCGGCCCAGGCCGCCGCGCTGCGCGACATGGAGTCCGCGCAGCAGGAATGGACGCGCGCCCGCGTCGAGGAGATGCGCCAGCACATGCGCCTCGTCGAAGACCAGGCGGAAGCGTTCCGGCTGGAGGCCGAGCGCGCCCGGCGCAAGGCGGAACGGGAGGTGCGGACGCGCCTCGCGCCTCCGCCCACGCCCGCCGCGCCGCCCGTCCCTGTCCCTGTCCCTCCGCCCGTTCCCGCCGTGCCCGAGGGCCCGATCGTGGACCTCGAGGTGCCCGCGCCGCCGGAGCCGCCGGACGCGCCCCCACCGTGGCGCTTCTGGTTCGACGTCACCGAAGAATCCGAGACGCCCGACGGACCCGACAGGCCCGACGGCATGGACGCGCGCGATGCCGACGCGCTCGTGGCCACGGTGCGTGAGCGCCTGGTCGCCGGGCTCGCCGGCTACCCGCGCCCGCTGGCCTCGATGCGGCCGGAGGAGTTCGTGACCGTCGCCGTCGACCTCGTCCCCGACCTCTTCCTGCGCTCGCGCCTCACGCGCACCCTGCTCGTGCGCGTCCGTGCGGGCGATCTGCAGGAGCATCGGGCCGGGCGCCTCTCCGGGCCTGAGCTGCGCAAGCGCGTCGAGTTCGAAGAGAACTAGGGTCTCGAGGTGCCCGCGCCCCTCGCGCGCCGGCCCAGCAGGATCGCGGTGAGGATGGCCAGGCTGCCGTCGGTCACCGCGAAGAGGAGGAAGGTCGACGGCGAGCCGTGCTGGAAGTGGTCGAGCACGAAGAGCGCCGCGCCGAGACCCTTGGCCAGCACCCCCGCCACCCACAGATAGCCGCGCCGCGCCTCCACGTCACGCGCGGCCCAGAAGTAACCCGCGGCCAGGGACAGCGTGAACACGCCGTTGAGCTGCGCGTTGATGAGGGGTACCGGAGGGGGCGCGCCCATGGCCTCGGCCAGCCGGGGCGCGACCAGCAGCATCGGGACGGCGAGCGCGAGGTCGTAGACGCCGGACACGAGGGCCAGCGTTGCAAGCCCGCCCGTTCGTTGACCGCCCTGCATGCGGACCCTATACTAATCTTTTCGCCGCGCACTCCTGAGGCGCGCATGTCCACCAGCAAGGCCCTCCACGGTACGACCATCCTCGCCGTCCGGCACCACGGCGGCTGCGCCATCGCCGGCGACGGGCAGGTCAGCATGGGCCGCACGGTGATGAAGCACGGGGCCAGGAAGATCCGCCGCCTGCACAACGGGAAGGTCCTGGCCGGATTCGCGGGGTCGACCGCGGACGCCATGGCCTTGTTCACGAAATTCGAGTCCAAGATCGAGGAGTACCGGGGCAACCTCGAACGCGCATCCGTCGAGCTGGCCCGGGAATGGCGCACCGACCGGGTGATGCGCCGGTTGGAGGCCTTCCTGATCGTGGCCGATCGCGAGTCCTCGTTCCTCCTCTCCGGCGCCGGCGACGTCATCGCGCCCGACGACGGGATCGTGGCCGTGGGCAGCGGCGGCTCCTACGCGCTGGCCGCGGCGCGCGCGCTGGCCCGCCACACCAGCCTCGACGCGCCGACTCTCGCCCTGGAGGCGATGAAGGTGGCGGCGCAGATCTGCATCTACACCAACGATCAGATCACCGTGGAGAGCCTCTAGGTGCGGATGCCCGCCCGGTGGGCGCGCTAGTGCCCATCCAGCTCCCGGCCTCGAGCGAAGAGCTCGCTTCCCTCGACAAGCTCAGCCCGCGTGAGATCGTCGCCGAGCTCGACCGTCACGTCGTGGGCCAGGCCGCGGCCAAGAAGGCGGTCGCCATCGCCCTGCGCAACCGCATCCGCCGCCAGCGCCTGCCCCCGGAAGTGGCGGCCGAGGTGACGCCCAAGAACATCCTCATGATCGGGCCGACGGGGGTGGGGAAGACGGAGATCGCCCGCCGCCTGGCCCGCCTCAGCAGCAGCCCGTTCCTGAAGGTCGAGGCCTCGAAGTTCACCGAGGTGGGCTACGTGGGCCGCGACGTGGAATCCATGATCCGGGACCTGACGGAATCGGCGGTGGACATGGTCCGCCGCGAGAAGCAGGCGGAGGTGGCGCGGCAGGCGGAGGCCAACGTGGAGGAGCAGCTCCTCGACCTCCTCCTGCCCCCGCACCGGCCCGCCTCGTCGCCGGGCGCGACGCCGGAAGACGAGCACCGCGCGGCCGAGCAGTCGCGCTCCACCCGCGAGAAGCTCCGTGGGCAGCTCCGGACGGGCAGCCTGGACGCGCGCGCGGTCGAGGTCGAGGTGCGGGAGAAGAGCTTCCCCGGGTTCCAGATCCTCTCCTCCCAGGGAGTCGAGGAGATGGACATCAACGTCAAGGACCTCTTGCCCGGCCTCTTCGGGAACAAGACCAAGCGTCGCCGGATGAGCATCCCGGAGGCGCGCGTCGTGCTCGTCCAGGAAGAGCTCAGCCGGCTGGTGGACGCCGAGCAGGTGGCGCGCGCGGCCGTCGAGCGCGTGCAGACCGCGGGCATCCTCTTCGTCGACGAGATCGACAAGATCGCAGGGCGTGAAGGCGGTCACGGCCCGGACGTGAGCCGCGAGGGCGTCCAGCGCGACATCCTGCCCATCGTCGAGGGCACGACGGTCTCCACGAAGTACGGTCCCGTCCGCACCGACCACATCCTGTTCATCGCCGCCGGCGCCTTCCACGTCTCCAAGCCCTCCGACCTGATCCCGGAGCTGCAGGGGCGCTTTCCCATCCGCGTCGAGCTGGACGCGCTGACCGAAGAGGACCTCGTCCGCATCCTCACCGAGCCGCGCAGCGCGCTCCTCGGCCAGTACCAGGCCCTGCTCTCGACGGAGGGCCTGAAGGTGACCTTCACCGACGAAGCCGTTCGCGAGATGGCCCGCTTCGCGATGGAGGTGAACCAGGCCACCGAGAACATCGGCGCCCGCCGCCTGGCCACCATCCTGGAGACGGTGCTGGAAGATCTCTCGTTCGAGGGCCCGGAGAAGGGCGAGCGCAGCGTACGCATCGACGGCGACGAGGTCCGCCGCCGCCTGACCCCGCTGGCCCGAGACCAGGACCTGAGCCGGTTCATCCTCTGAAGGGCGAGCACGAAGTCGCGCGCCCCGGTCCCTGGACGCGAGGCCTCGCTCTGGCCGCCCTGGCCCTGCTCCCGCTCGGCGCCTGCGGCAAGCGCGGCGACCCTCTCCCGCCGCTGCCCGTGACGCCGCAGGCCGTGACGAACCTCAAGCTCGCGCAGCGCGGGGATCTCCTCGAGATCGCCTACGTGGCGCCGCGCGCCACCAGCGGCGGCGCGCGTCTCGGCGTGCTGGACATCGAGATCCTGCGCGCGGACGCTCCCGGCGACTTCCAGAAGATGGCTCGCCGGACGCGGCGGCGGGCTGCGCCGGGGGAGAGCCTGGCCGAGACCTCGCCCCTTCCCTCTCCCGGGACGACCGTCCGCGTGGCCGCGCGCGCGCTGGACCGTGGACACATATCGGCTCTCTCGTCGGTGGCCACCATCGTCGTGCAGCCGCCGCCGCCCGCCCCTCACGACCTCTCGGCCGAGCTCAAGGGTGAAGCGGTCGCTCTCCGCTGGATGGGCACCGTGCCCAGCCCTTCGCCCTCGCCGAGCCCCTCGCCGGGTCCGGCGCCCAGTGCCTCGCCGGGTACTCTCTCTTCTCCCGCGCCGGGCGCGTCACCGGGCCCGCGCGTCAGCCCTTCGCCCACCGCCTCGCCGCGCCCGTCACCGTCGCCCTCGGCCACGCCCAAGCCGCCCGCGCGCGGGTTCCTCCTGTACCGGCGGAGCGATCCCGGCGGATCCTACGGCGGTCCGATCCGGTCCGAGCCGTTCACGGCCAACGCGTTCGAAGACAAGGCGGTCTCGCTGGGGCAGCGCTGGTGCTACGTCGTGGGGACGGTCGTCTCGACGGAGCCCGTGGCCGAGAGCACGCGCTCGAACGAGGCCTGCGTGTCCGTGCACGACATCGTGGCCCCGGCCGCGCCCAGCGGCGTGGCCGCCCTGGGCGGGCCGGACGGGGTCGAGGTCTCCTGGAGCCCGTCGACCGAGACCGACCTCGCGTCGTATCGCGTCTACCGCGAGGCGCCCGGCGGACCGCGGGAGCGCGTGGGTGAAGTCGCGCCCCCCGAGACGTCGCTGCGCGACGCCACCGCCGCTCCGGGCACGCGCTACACGTACAGCGTGACCGCGGTCGACCGCGCCGGGAACGAGAGCCCGCCGTCCGCGCCCGTCCCCGGCGGCCGCCCCTGAGGCCGCGGGTGCTCGGACCGCGACGGGGCGATATCATTTCGATCGAGGCCTGGGAGGGCTAGGACATGCCGCTCTACGAATACGTGTGCGCCTCTTGCGCCGGCAAGTTCGAGCTCTACGTCCGCTCCTGGAGCGAGGAGGTGGCCTGTCCGTCCTGCCAGGGCCGCGACGTCGAGAAGCAGCTCTCGACGTTCGCCTTCGCGGGCGGCGGGCCCGCGCCGAGCGGCGGCGGATGCGGATGTGGGCGCGGCGGCTGCGGCTGCGGACATTGAAGTGAGCCAGCCGACTGACATCCTCGCCGGCAAGATCCGCCGCGCGGAAGAAGGCGGAGGAACGGAGCGGCGGGAGCGACAACACCGCGAAGGCAAGCTCACCGCCCGCGAGCGCGTCGAGCTCCTCCTCGACGAGGGGACGTTCGAGGAGCTGGACATGCTCGTCGAGCATCGATGCCTCGACTTCGGCATGGCGGACCAGAAG
>DASTLK010000797.1:0-8009 GCA_035715025.1 Vicinamibacteria bacterium | reverse complement strand
CAAGGACCTGCAGAACCTGGTCAAGGCCATCGCCCTCAACAGCAAGATCGACGAAAGCCGCGACTTCGCCTCCAGCGTGCAGGAGGCGATGGTGCAGACCATCCGTCCCATCGCCCCCGACGTATCCGACCGCGGGGTGCGCACGGCCCCCTTCTACGTCCTCATCGGGGCCAACATGCCGAGCATCCTGGCCGAGATCGCCTTCGTGTCGAACCCCCAGGAGGAGCGCCTGCTCCGCACGCCCGAGCACCGGGACCGCATCGCGCGCAGCCTCCTGGAGGGCGTGCGCGCCTACCTCGACTCCCTCGGCCGCCCCCGCACGCGGCAGTTGACCGGCCCTTCCTCGAGATCTACAGTGGCTTCAGGAGGGAACCGCCGTTGACGATGCTGCCCCTGCTCGCCGAAGAGGCCATCACCTGGATCAAGGTCCCCCGGCCCACCTTCGATCTCGTGGGCGTGGTCCTGAGCTCGCTGGGCCTGGCCGGCATCTGCGCCGGCGTCGCCTTGAGCCTGGGCACCGTCCTGGGCGTCGGGTTCATCGTGCGCGGGCGTCGCGCTCCCCGCAGCTTCGCCGATCGCCTCTCCCTGCATCTGCTCGAAGCGCCGCCGCAGTAGCCCCGAGACGTCCCTTCCCGCTCCGGACGCGCGCCATCTCCTCCTGACGCCATGCGTCATAAATCGCTTGACTCTCATGACGCAGTGCGTTATATTGGACGCATGAAGGCAGGGGCGGCCCTACCCGCCGAGCGCACCATACGGCGCTACGACAACCGCAAGCTCTACGACGCGGAAGCCCGCCGCTACGTGACCCTGGACGAGCTCTCGCGCCTGATCGGCGGGGGGACGGAAGTGCGAGTGGTCGAGCAGCGTACGGGCGAGGACATCACCACCGTCGTCCTGGCCCAGGTCGTCCTGGAGGGGATCAAGCAGCGCACGGCCACCATCCCCCACCAGGTGCTGAGCCGTTTGATCCGCCTGGGCTCGGGCGGGGCGAGCGCCTTCACCGAATGGCTCGATCCACACGAAGCGTCCACCCGCGCGCGTCACGAAGCCGAGCGCATCGTGTCCGGCCTGGTGGCGCGCGGCCGCCTGACCCTGGACGAGGCGCTCGCCCTGCGCCAGGACATCGCCGCTTCCGCCCAGCGCCTGGTCGCCGAGGCCCAGGCCGGCGTGCAGTCACGGCTACGGCGGCTCTTGGAGACGGAGAAGGGCCCGGGCGTGACCCCGGCCCTGCAGGCGCTGAAGGAGCGCCTCTCCGCGTTCGAAACCCTGCTGGCGCCGCCCCGCGCTCCCGCGCGGCGGCGGCCGGCGGGATCGCGCAGGAAGAAGTGACGAAGGAGAGAGCAATGCCGACGAAGAAGAAGAGCTCGTCCCGGGCGCGAGGGCGCGCCCCCGTGAAGGCCGACCGCGCGCGGGCGGCCGGGAAGCGGATCCGGGAGACCTGGAACGCGACCGTCCAGGTCCTCACCTCCGCGGAAGCGGGTGCGGAGCGGCGGCTGCGCCAGCTCCTCGCGCGCAACCGGATCAAGCCCGCGGACCTGCGCACCGCCCTGGCCGCCTTCCGGGCCCGCGTGCAGAAGGAGCAGCGCAAGGCCGCGCGCGAGATCGAGTCGAGACTCTCGGCGCTCCAGGAGCGGCTCCAGCGCGAGCGCAAGGACCTCGGCCACGTGGTGGACGAGACCGTGCGCGGCACGCTGGTCGCGCTCAACATCCCCAGCCGGCGCGAGGTCTCGGAGCTGACGCGCAAGGTGGACGAGCTCTCGCGCAAGATCGACGGCTACCGGCGTTCGTCCTCGCACCGCCCCGCCCGGAGGCGTGGCCCGGCGGCGGCGTCCGCGTAACCATCCCCAACAGACTTCGGAAGGGCGGAGGCTCGGTGGCCAAGACGCGGCGGCGCGTGCCCCGGCGTACCCGCAGCGGCGCGCGGTCGAAGGTTGCGCTGGTCTGCGCGGGCGGCGGCATCACCGGGGCCGTGTACGAGATCGGGTGCCTGCGCGCGCTGGAGGACCTGCTCGACCGCAGCGTGGCCGACCTCGACCTCTACGTCGGGGTGAGCGGCGGCGCCTTCGTGACGTCGCTGCTCGCCAATGACGTCTCACCGCGCGAGATGTACGACGCCGTCGCCGCTCCGCGCCGCGGCGCCCTCAGCGATCCCACCGGTGCCCTCTTCCGCGTGGGCCTGGGCGAGTTCTGGCGGCGCTCGTTGCGCGCGCCGCGCGTGGTCACGGAAGCGCTGCTGGCCCGCTTCGCCGGCGAAGGGCGCAACTGGAGCGACGTGGCCTGGGCCCTCTTCGAGCTGCTGCCCGCGGGCCTGCTCGACAACTCGGGGATCGAAGAGTACCTGTCCGCGCTGTTCGCGTCGCGCGGGCGCGGAAACGAATTCGCAGGGCTCTCCAAGCCGCTGCACGTGATCGCGGTGGACCTCGACAACGGCGAGGCCGTGGACTTCGGCCCCGGCGGCGGCCACGAGGCGACGGTGTCCAAGGCCGTGCAGGCCTCGACCGCGCTCCCCGGCCTCTACCGGCCCGTGCGCATCGGCGGCCGCGATTACGTGGACGGCGGCGTGAAGAAGACGGCGCACATCAACCTCGCCATCCAGAGCGGGGCCGACCTCGTCATCTGCGTGAACCCGATCGTGCCCATCGACAATCGCTCGGGGGCCCTGAGCTCGCACCTCAGCAGCAAGGGCATCACCTACGTCCTGGACCAGGTGCTGCGCATCGCGCTCCACGGCCGGATGCAATACGGGCTCGAGCGCTACAAGGCGGAGCACCCGGAGGTGGACATCCTGCTCATCGAGCCGAGCCGCGACGACCTCCGGATGTTCTCCTACAACATCATGCGGTACAGCGCCCGCAAGATCGTGGCCGCGCACGCCTACCGCTCCACCCTGCAGGCCTTCAGCGCGCGCGAGGACGAGTACCGGCGCCTGCTGCGGCGTCACGGCATCGCCCTCACGGATCCCGGCCGGCTGCCGCACGTGCCGGAGATGAGCCCCTACGGCTCCCGCCTCGCCCGCGCGCTCTCCGGCTCGCTGGACATCCTCTCGTCCGCGCTCCGGCGCAAGGCGGGTTAAGCTCCACCTCTCGATGACGATGACGAGCGCCGCCGCCGTCTCCGCGCCGCCTCCCGCGCCCGCCCGCCGCCCCCTCGCGCTCCGCGTCCTGCGCGGAGTCGGATGGGTCCTGCTGGGCACGGCCCTCCTCGTCGTCCTTGGCCTCGCGGTGTACTGGCGCTGGTCGCGCCGCGCACTGCCGCAGGTCGACGGAGAGGTGCGGCTCCCCGGCCTGACTTCCCCCGTGACCGTGCGCCGCGACGCGCTGGGCGTGCCGCACCTCCAGGCTTCGTCGCTGCCCGACCTCATGCGCGCCCAGGGTTACGTCACCGCGCAGGACCGCATGTGGCAGATGGACCTGCTGCGCCGGCGGGCGGAGGGCCAGCTCGCGGAGGCCTTCGGGCCGGCGGCGCTGGTGGCCGACCGCGACGTCCGCACCCTCGGGCTCGGCGACGCCGCCCGGCGCGCCTGGTCCCATGTCTCGCCCGACCTCCGCGCCCTCATCGAGGCCTACACCGACGGCATCAATGCCTGGCTCTCCACGCACGGGGACGCGCTCCCCCTCGAGTTCCGCCTCCTGCACTACGCGCCCCGGCCATGGGAGGCCGCGGACAGCCTCGCCGTCGGCAAGCTGCTCGCCCTCGACCTCGCGCAGGGATGGGAGGACGAGGCCCTGCGCGCCACCGCGTACGACCGCCTGCCCGCGGACGTGCAGGCGATGCTGTTCCCGAAGCTGTTCGCCCAGGACCGGATCCTGGTCGGCCACGACGTGGCGGTTCCGTCCGGCGCGGGGGAAGCGGTGACGGAGACCGCGCGCGGCAGCAACAACTGGGTCATCTCCGGAGCGCACACGGCCAGCGGCCGTCCCTTGCTCGCCAACGACCCCCACCTGGGTCTCGGCGTGCCATCGATCTGGTCCGCCGTCCACCTGACCTCTCCGGAGATCGACGTCGCGGGCGTGGTCCTTCCGGGCACGCCGGGCGTGACTCTCGGGCGGAACCGGCGCATCGCCTGGGGTTGCACGAACGTGCACGACGACAGCGCGGACCTCTACGTCGAGGAGTTCGATGCGCGCGACCCGGACCTCTATCGCACCGGGGACGGATGGGAGCGCGTGCAGGTCCGCCACGAGCCCATCCGCGTCCGCGAGGGATCCCTCTCGTCATCGTGGCGCACCGTGGATCACGTCGTGCGCGTCACGCGCCATGGACCACTGGTGACCATCGGCGCGCGCCAGTACGCGCTGCGCTGGACGGCCCTGCAGGACGACGCGGTGGAGCTGACCGCCTTCGCGCGCCTGCAGCGGGCCGGCAACTGGGACGAGTTCCGCGACGCCGTGCGCACGTTCCCGGGGCCGGCGCAGAACTTCGTCTACGCGGACGTGGACGGGCACATCGGCTGGTACGCGGCCGGGCGGATGCCCATCCGTCGTGGCGGCGACGGCGCGCGACCCTACCCCGGCGCGAGCGCCGACGGCGATTGGCTGGGCTTCGTGCCCTTCGACGAGATGCCGCACGTCTTCGACCCGCCGTCCGGACGCATCGTGACCGCGAACAACCGGCTCGTGGGCACGGATTACCGGTACAAGGTGACGCGCGGGGGCATCGGCCCCTGGCGCGCGGCCGCGCTGTTCGAGGACCTGGAGGCCCGCGAGGGCTGGACGACGGACGACTTCGCGCGCCTGCAGGGCGAGCGCCTCTCCATCCCCCATCGCGATCTCGCCCACGCCCTGCTCGAAGCGGCAGCGCGACACAAGGGCGATGCGCCCTGGGACGAGGTCGCGCGAGAGATGGCGGGCTTCGACGGACGCCTCGAGCCCGAGAGCCGCGCGGCGGCGCTGGCCATCCTCACCTTCCGCGCCGTCGGTGCCCGCGTGATCCTGCCGCGCGTCGCGCGCATGCCCCTGGGCCGCCCGCTCGCGCGCCGCGTGGCCGCCATCCACAAGCTGATCCTCGAGCGCCCCGCCTCCTGGGTGCCTCCAGCGGACAAGGACTGGGACGGCGTACTCCTGGGCGCGTGGCGAGCCGCGGGAGAGGAGATCGCGGAGGCTCTCGGAACCGATCGCGCGCGTTGGAGCTGGGGCGCCCTCAACGTGATGACCGTCCAGCATCCGCTCGCGCGTGCCGCCTCCGTGCTCGGTCCCCTGCTCAGCCCGCCCGCGGCCAGGATGGGCGGCGCCAACACGACGCCGAACGTCCTCGGCATCACGCCCACGGGCGCGGTCGAGGGGCCCTCCATGCGCTTCATCGCGAACCTCGCGGATCCGGACGACACGCGGCTCGTGAACTTCATGGGCCAGTCGGGTCACGCGGCGAGCGCGCATTACGCGGATCAGTTCGAGGCCTGGCGCGCGGTGGAAACGAGAAGGCTTGCGTTTACGGCGCAAGCGGTGGCGCGCGAAGCGCGGAACACGCTGATTCTGCGCCCCTGAACGGGCGATGGCCGTAACGAACGCCCGGTCAAATGTTTAAAAGGAGGCTCGTAAGTACCTGGGTAACAAGCCTCTATCGCTGGAACCGCTTACTCCCTGTTGCGTATATTCCTGTAAGAGCCAAGCCCAGGTGGCCTGATAGACAGAGCCACCTCCCGCCCTGCCAAAGGGCGTAGCGTACGAGTCGCAGGACGCGGCCACGGTCAGGGCTCCACCAAATGACAACCCTCTTCACGTCGTTCGTGCTGGCGCATCCGTTCCTCTCCGGCCTGGTCGTGGCCCTTCTGCTGACCACGCCCGTGTGGCTGGGCGTGGTCGTGATCGGCGAGCGGCAGGTGGGCGTGGTGGTCAAGAAGTTCGCGCGTCGCGCGCTGCCCGTGGGGCGCCTCGTCGCGCTCGACGGCGAGGCCGGCTACCAGGCGGAGACGCTGCCGCCCGGCGTGCACTTCGGCTACTGGCGGTGGCAGTACTCCATCGCCAAGGCGCCGGTGACGGTGATCCCGCAGGGCGAGATCGGCCTCGTCGTCGCCGCCGACGGCAAGGCCATGGGGGGCGAGCGGATCCTGGGGCGCTCCGTGCGCTGCAACGCGTTCCAGGACGCGCGCGCGTTCCTCACCGGGAACGGCGAGAAGGGCCGCCAGCTCGCGATCCTCACCGCGGGCACCTATCGCATCAACACGGCGCTGTTCGACGTCATCACCCGGCAGGCGGCGGCGGCCCACGGCATGACGGCGGACTCGCTGCGCGTGCATCGCATCGACGCGGACCGCGTCGGCATCGTCACCACCCTCGACGGCGCGCCCATCGACGCGGGCGAGATCGCCGGGCCCACCGTTCCCGGTCACGACAGCTTCCAGAACGGACAGGCGTTCATCGAGAGCGGCGGGCGGCGCGGCCTCCAGGAGCAGGTGCTCCTCTCCGGCTCCTGGAACCTCAATCCCTGGTTCGTGCAGATCGAGCCAGTGCCGATGACGGACATCCCCATCGGTCACGTCGGGGTCGTGATCTCGTTCGTGGGCCAGGCCCACGAGGACGTGAGCGGCGCCGAGTTCAAGCACGGCGATCTCGTGGACACCGGGCACAAGGGCGTCTGGGTGACGCCGCTCTACCCGGGCAAGCATCCGCTCAACACCCGCGTCATGAAGGTCGAGCTCGTCCCCACCACGAACATCGTCCTCAACTGGGCCGGCCGCACCGAGGCGCACAACTACGACGCGAAGCTCTCCTCGATCACGGTGCGGTCGCGCGACGGCTTCGCCTTCACCCTCGACGTGTCGCAGATCATCCACGTGGCGGCGCCGGACGCGCCCAAGGTGATCTCCCGCGTCGGCTCCATGCAGAACCTCGTCGACCACGGCCTGCAGCCGATCGTGGGCAACTACTTCCGCAACGCGGCCCAGTCCTACACCGTGCTCGACTTCCTGTCCGCGCGCAGCGAGCGGCAGAAGGAGGCGTCGCAGCACATCCGCACCGCCATCGGCCTCTACGACGTGCAGGCCATCGATACCCTCATCGGCGACATCAACCCGCCGGACGCGCTGATGGCCACCCTGACCGACCGCAAGATCGCGGAGGAGCAGAAGAAGACGTTCGAGGTCCAGGAGGCGGCCCAGAAGCAGCGCCAGCAGCTCGTGCGCGAGACGGCCACGGCCGAGATCCAGCAGCAGATGGTCAAGGCCGAGCAGGGCGTCCGCATCTCCGAGCTGGAGGCGAGCGCGCAGGTGAAGCGCTCGGCTGGTGAATCGGAGTCCTTCCGCCTCCGCGCCACCGGCGAGTCCGAGGGCATCCGGCTGCGCGGCGTCGGCGAGGCGGAGGCCATCCGCGCCACGGGTACGGCCAAGGCCGACGCCTACCGCGCGGGCGTCGAGGCCCTCGGTCCGCAGAGCTACGCGATGCTGCAGCTCATCCAGGTGGTCGGCGACCGCAACGTGCGCATCGTGCCCGACGTCATGGTCAGTGGCGAGACGGGTGGCGAAGGTCTGGTGGGGGCGCTGCTCGGTTCCCTCATGCGCGACCGGAAGAACGGTCGCGGCGACCAGCCGGCGCAGAAGTAGTCCAGGCCGAACGGCCCCGGTCGCAGCGCAGCGGCCGGGGCCATGAGTCCTATTTCGCGCTCACCACCTGCTTCAACTCTTCGATCGTCCCCATGCGCCCGTGCGCGGGCGCGATCCTGTCCACCTGCAGCCCCAGGGCCTGGATCTTCCCGGCGAACTCCCGCGTGGCCGCGCCCGCGGGCGCGAGCGGCCCTTCCGCCGGGATCGAGAACAGGTCGGCCACGAACAGCAGCTTCTCCTTGGGCAGGTAGGCGACGGTCATCTCCGCGACGTGCGGGTTGGGACCGACGTCGTAGAGCTCCACCGCCCGGTCCCCCGCGCTGAAGACGCGCTTTCCGGCATACGTCTCGACGACCGCCGCCTTGGGCGCGCGAGAGAGGTCGTCCGGATGGAGGGTGTGCTTCGCCGCCGCCACCTGCTCCACGAACGGCTTGTTGCCGGCGGTGGTCACGATGGTGGCACCCTGCGC
>DASTLK010000796.1:0-7285 GCA_035715025.1 Vicinamibacteria bacterium | reverse complement strand
CTCTTACGCGAACGAGTTCACGTGCATCCCGTCCGCCACGCCGTTCCGGCCCCCGCGCGCCACGCCCGTTCCCAAGGTCGGCGGAGTCCTGTCCGCGGTCGTGGCCGGGCCTATCGGCGAGACCCGCTTCGTCGACCAGTGGGGCCGCATCAAGGTCAAGTTCCTGTTCGACCGCGCTCCCGGGAGCGACGAACATTCGAGCGCGTGGATCCGCGTGGCGAATCCTCCCGGCCGCCTGGGGGAGGTGTTCCTGCCGGCGGTCGGCGACGAAGTGCTCGTGGCCTTCGCCCAGGGAGATCCGTCCCGGCCGGTCGTCATCGGGACGTTGTTCAACGGAACCCATCCGCCGCCGATCCAGCTGCCGTGAGCTCGAGGGCGAGCTCATCGCGAGCGGATCCGACCGTCTCGCCGGAGGCTGCCCTGGCCCAACTCGCGCGCATCCTCGCCAGCCCCGTCTTCTCCGGCGCGGAGCGCCTGCGGCGCTTCCTGCGGTTCTCCGTGGAATCCGCGGTTGAAGCAGGCGCTCCCTTGCCGAAGGAACGCACGATCGGGCTGGCCGTGTACGACCGCGGCGAGACCTACGACCCGCGCGTCGATCCGATCGTGCGGGTCGAGGCGGCGCGGCTCCGCTCCAAGCTGCGCGAATACTACGAGACGGCGGGGAGGGAGGACGCGATCCTCATCGCGGTGGCCAAGGGCTCCTACGCGGCGCAGATCCGCCTGCGCGGTCCCGACCGCGCCGCCGGGACGCCGGTGGCGAGACCGCCATCGATCGCGGTCCTCCCCTTCTCGGAGCTGGGAGCTACGGCGGGGGAGGACTACTTCGGTGACGGCCTGACCGAGGAGCTGATCCACACGCTGGGACGCATCGCCGGCCTGCGGGTCGTGGCGCGCACGTCCGTCTTCGCTTTCAAGGGACGCACCCTGGACGTGCGGGAGATCGGACGCCGGTTGGACGTCGCGACCCTGCTGGAGGGCTCCGTGCGCCGCGCGGACGGACGCTTGCGCGTCACCGCGCGCCTGGTGGACGTCGGCGACGGCTGCGAGCTCTGGACCGAGGCCTACGACCGCGAGGCGGCGGACCTGCTGCTCTTGCAGCAGGAGCTCGCCGCCTCCATCGCAGCCACCCTCCGCCTGCAGCTCGCCCCGGACCGGCCGATCAAGCCCGTCCCGCTCGAGGCGCGTGACCTCTACCTCCGGGGCCGGCATTTCTACGTCCGCCGAACGCCGGCCGACGCCAGACGGGCGCTCGAGCTGTTCATGCAAGCGGCGGCCTACCCGGATCATGCGGCGGCGCTCGCGGGAGTCGCGAACTGCCATGGGCTGCTCGCCTACTGGGAGATCGAGCGCGACGAGAACCTTCCGCGCGCGGTCGCGGCCGCGCGCCAGGCCCTGGCCATCGCGCCGGATCTCGCCGAAGCCTACATTCCGCTCGCGCTGTCGCGGATCCAGACGGAGTGGGACTGGGCCGGCGCGGAGCGCGAGCTGCGCACGGCGATCGCGCTCGATCCGGCGGCGCCGGAAGCGCAGCACCTGTACGCTCACCTCTGCCTGCTGCCGACGGGACGGGTCGAGGAGGCGGTGGTCGCCATTCGGCTCGCCCTGACCCTCGATCCGCTCTCTCCTCCCCTGCACGCCAGCCTGGGCCGTGCCCTCACCCTGGCCGGCCGGCACGAGGAAGCGATCGACGCGCTGCAGGGAGCCCTGGAGCTGGTCCCCGACTTTCGCGAAGCGCGATGGCAGCTGGCGCTGGCCCTCGAGCAGGCAGGGAGATTCGGCGAGGCGCTGCGCTGCTTCGAGCAGGCGGGCGCACTGGCGCCGGGAGTCACCGATCCCGCGGGTGGGATCGGGCATTGCCTCGCCGTCTCCGGCCAGCGCGATGCGGCCCGCCGGCTCCTTGCGGCCCCGCTGCCTCCGGGTCCGCGCGCTCTCATCCTTCTCGGGCTCGCCGAGCGGGATGCGGCCGTCGACCAGCTCGAGGAGGCGGCCCGCGCCCGGAGCCGCCTGCTCATGTGGCTCAAGGTCGACCCGCGGTTCCGTCCCCTCCACGGCCACCCGCGGTTCGAGTCCCTGCGCGCCTCCGTCGGCCTCGCCTAACCGTAACTTACTCCCCGCCCGCTCGAGGCCATGCGAGCCTTCACCGGCAGAGGGGAAATCGATGAAGCACGACGTCATCGTCGTGGGCGCCCGATGCGCGGGAGCGTCGACCGCCCTGCTGCTCGCCCGGCAGGGCCGTCGCGTCCTCCTCGTGGACAAGGCCGTGTTTCCCAGCGACACGCTGTCGACCCATTACGTTCACGCGTCGGGCGTCGCGCGTCTCAAGCGCTGGGGAGTGGTCGACGAGATCGCGCGGTCCGGTTGTCCGCCCATCCCTTCCGTCCAGTTCGACTTCGATCCCCTGGTCATCCGCGGTACCCCGCCGCCGCTGGACGGCGTCTCGCACGCGTACGCTCCGCGCCGAGCGGTCCTGGACCAGATCCTCGTTCGCGAGGCTTTGAAGGCGGGCGTGGAGTGGCGGGAGGCCTTCACGCTGGAGGAACTGATCGTGCAAGAGGGCCGCGTGGTCGGGATCCGCGGCCACCACCGGGGCGGCGCGCCGGTGACGGAGCGTGCCGGGCTCGTCGTGGGCGCCGACGGCCGGTACTCACGCGTCGCCGAACTCGTGGGCGCGGCGGCGTACCACGAGCGGCCGCCCCTGACTTGCATGTACTACTCGTACTGGAGCGGGGTGTCCCTCGATCGGATCGAGATCTACGTGCGCGAGCGGCGCAGCCTGCTCGCGTTTCCCACGCACGCCGGCCTGACCGTGGTCGTCGCCGTGTGGCCACATCGAGAGTTCGCGGCCGTGCAGCGCGCGCTGGAGAAGGAGTTCCTGGCCGCGTTGGAACTCGCGCCGTCATTGGCAGAGCGCGTGCGCGCCGGCGTCCGCGAGGAGCCCTTCCGCGGAACCGGCGACCTGCCGAACCGCTTCCGGAAGGCCTTCGGGCCCGGCTGGGCGCTGGTCGGGGACGCGGGATGCCACAAGGACCCGCTCGTCGCGCAAGGCATCATGGACGCGTTCCGGGACGCGGACCTCCTCGCCGCCGCGGGGGACGATCTCGCGGAGTACGCGCGGCGACGCGACGAGGCTGCCCTCGACATGTACGAGCTCACCTGCCAGCGCGCCGCGCTGGAGCCGCCGCCGCCGGAGATGGTCGCCCTGTTGGCCGCGATTCGAGAGAACCAGTCCGCGATCGACCAGTTCGTGGGCGTCGACGCGGGCACGGTTCCGGTCCGGGAGTTCTTCTCGCCCGAGAACGTGCGGCGGCTGACCGCGATGGGACCGACGTGAGCGCGGAAACGGGAGTGCGCGTCGCCGCGCCGTCAGTCCGGCAGGCCCATCCGGGCCACAAGGGCACGGAACCTCGGATCCGCGCGCTCGGTGGCGAAGATCGGCTCGACCTTCAGCCACCGCACCCCCGTGCCGCGCTCCGCGAATGCCTGCTCCAGGCGGTCGAGCGCGGCTCCGCTCTCCCCGAGCCCGGCATGGACGACCGCGAAGTCGTAGGCGGACACGCGCCGGGTCCGGTGCATCTCCTCCATCTCGCGCAGCCTTGCGCGGGCCTCGTCCGTGCGGCCGGCACGTGCCAACGCGTAGGCGAGGTCGGCGGCGGCGTGCGCGCTGGCGGGATCGATCTCCCGCGCCTGGCGCAGCGCGGCCAGCCCGTCCTCGGTGCGGCCGGCGCGGAGAAGCGTGAGCCCGCGCACCCGGTGGGCGAGCAGGAAGCGCGGCGCGATCTCCAGGGCCTGTTGGTACGACGCCAGCGCCTCCTCGTAGCGGCCGGCGTACATGGAGTTGATGCCGAGGTGCGTGTGGATCACCGGGGAGAGCGGGTCGAGCAGGCTTGCCTTCTTGAGCGACGCCTCCGCCTCCGCGAACCGTCCGCGCTGGATGAGATGTTCTCCGAGCCAGAAGTGCCCGCTCGCGTAGTTGGGGTCCAGCTCGATCGTCCGCTCCAGCTCGCGCTGGCAGCCCGTCCAGTCCCAATCGAAACGGCAGCGCACGATCGAGAGGGCCGCGTGTCCCTCGGGCAGGTCGGGTTGAAGCTGCAGAGCGCGCTGGGCCGCGGCCACCGAGAGGTCGCGCGCCTCCTCGGACCGCAAGGCATCCGCGCTCGTCGCGAGAAGGGCATACGAGCTGGCCAGGCCGGCGTAGGCGCGCGCGTAGCTGGGATCGGCGTCGAGGGCCTGCCGGAACAGCGCGATGGCGCGACGCAGGCCCTCCTCGTCCCGCTTGTTCCAGAAGTACAGGCCCTTCAGGTAGGCCGCGTGCGCCTCCGGGTCGGGCGAGGCCGCGGCCAGAGGCGGACCGGGCAGCAGGCGGATGGAGAGGCGCTGCGCGATGGCCTCCGCAAGATCGCTCTCGACGCCGAACACGCCGGCCAGCTCCTTCTCGTACGCCTGCGCCCAGAGGTGGGACTGCCCGGCGACCTCGATGAGCTGCGCGGTCACACGCAACCGGCCGGCGGACTGCCGCACGCTGCCTTCCAGCACGTAATCGACCTTCAGCTCACGGCCGATCGCGCTGACCGGCTTGGGGTGCGCCTTGTAGGGCATGACGGACGTGCGCGCGATGACGCCCAGCCGCTCCGGGTTGAGGCGGGCCACCACCGTCGTGAGCTCTTCCGTCACGCTGTCGGCCAGGTACTCGTCTTCGGCGCTCTCACTGAGGTTCTGGAAGGGCAGCACCGCCAGCATCGCGCGCCGGGGGGCGCTGGGCCGGAGCAGGAGGAGCGCGGCGGCGGCAAGGAAGACGATGGCGAGGCACGCCAGAGCGATCAAGAGCGCGGGGAACCGCGACGGGGGCGGCGCCATCGGCCCGGCCGCCGCTTCCGGTGGATCGGGGACGTCGAGCCGCGCGCTCCGCTCGCGCCACCACGCGTCCAGCTCTCTCGGATACGCGTAGATGGATCCGGCCTTGGCGTGCGGAAGGCGGTGGACGGGCAGGCCTTCCGTGCGCTCCCACCGCTGGACGGTCGTCACCCCGCGGTGGAGGTGCGCGGCGATCTCCTTCCAGGAGTCGAGCCGCGGCCCATCTTCGCGTGGCGAGATTTCCGGCCCTTGGGTCAACAAAGCCTGGGAACCCCGGGGAAAAGGTGCGCAAAGCGTATTCCTCGTTCCCGGCCGGCGCAAGGACCCTCCCGAGGGACACCAAAGCACGCCACGGTCTGGGTGGGGCGCTTTGGCGCTTGTCGCAACCGGCGGCGAATCCGTAACTTCCATCACGCCCCACCGAGGAGGAGCCATGTGGAACCGGATGAGATCGCGGAAGCCACGGGCGTGGATCGAACGTATCGATCCGCAACAACCGGGCCTCCGGGATCTTCCCGGGCGACTCGAGCTTCCTGACGTCGGCGGGCTCGCCCTCGATCACCGGCAACGCACAGTGGGGGATCGCCTGCGCGTCGGCGCCCGCGGTGCCGCAGGTCCCGTTCGGATTGCCCGCGTCGTCCGTCACCGACAACGGTTCGGGCGCGTCGAACTGCCCGACCCTCGGGACCCCGGGAACAGTTCCGTGAGCGTGACGGCGTGACCAGTCCGGCCGCGCTCGAGCGCAAGGAGGAGTCATGAGGAACGTTCGTCGTGCGACCGGCGTGATGGCAATGGTCGCTTTCGGCCTGCTGACCGCCGCCGCGGCGGAAGCGGCGAGCGGGAGCCTCAAGGTCACCTCGTTTCCGTCGGGTGCCCAGGTCGTCGTCGACGGCGCGTCGACCGGCAAAACGACGCCGATGAGCGTCTCCCTTGCCGAGGGCGAGCACGTCGTCACCGTGCAGATCCCGAACTCGGGTTGGCAGCCGGACACCCGCACCGTCACGATCGTCCCCGGCAACAACGACCTCAGTGTGACGCTGTTGCCCGTCCTGACCCAGGGACCATCGGGACCAAAGGGAGACAAGGGCGACACGGGGTCCAAGGGAGACAAGGGCGATCAGGGTGACGTGGGGCCGCGCGGGCCGCAGGGCTCGACCGGGTCGACAGGATCGACGGGGCCCACAGGTCCGCCCGCGATATCGGTCGCATGCGCCGACGGCGACTTCGTCGGCTGTTACACGGGCCCGTCGGGCACCCGCGCCGTCGGCGCCTGCCGTGCTGGTGAGAGGACGTGCGTCGGTGGCCTCTTCGGCGCGTGCGCGGGCGAGGCCCTTCCCTCCGGAGAGACGTGCAACGGGCTCGACGACGATTGCAACGGCCTCGTCGACGACGGCATCGACTGCGGACCTCCTCCCGTCTGCAGCAAGCCGGTGCCCGAGGTCTGTAACGGGATCGACGACGACTGCAATGGCGCGGTGGACGACGGCCTCGGCACCATCACATGCGGTCTCGGTGCCTGCCAGAACGTCGTGGCGAGCTGCAGGAGTGGGATGCCGCAGGCCTGTGTGCCGCGCCCTCCCCACGCGGAGATTTGCGACGGCATCGACAACGACTGCGACGGGACCGTGGACGAGGGCGTTTGCGGGCCTCCTGGACCCGAGACGTGCGGGGACGCCATCCTGGGCCCGTCCGAGCAATGCGACGACGGCAACCTCACGAACCTCGACGGGTGCAGCGCGACGTGCCGCTTCGAGCAGAACCTGCGCGCCAATTCACTGTCGTTCCAGTTCGATTCTCTCGAGTCGTGCTCGGCGAACGCGTTCGGTGGAGCGATCGCTGAAATCGGGCGGAGCCAGTTCCAGTCAGCGCTCTCCGCCGGCGTCGCCGATGGGTCGACGTCGCTCCTCCTCGCACTGAGGGATCTCGACGATCTCGGGGGCGTCAACGACCCTTCGCTGACCGTGGGCGTCCTCCGCGGTGCGCCCGTCGTGTCGACTGGCTACAACGGTCGCAGCGACCTGGACTGGTGGTATCAGCTCGAACCGGCCTCCGTCGACGCCAATCGCGAGCCCGTGGCCACCATCGGGGCCAGCATCGCCGCCGGTCAGCTCTCTGCCGGCCCCGGGAACGGAGCGTTGACGCTCAACCTCAGCGGCGCCCCGACGTCGATCGACGTCTCGTCGCTGCGACTCTCGGTCGCGCTGGGCGCGGTCTCGTCACCTCTGGTCTCGGCCGCCGGTTCACCGCCCGGCCATTTGGCCTCGGAACACGTCGATCCGAACCTGCAGTCGTTCTCGGCGGCGAGCGCGGGGACCATGTGCGGAAACCTCAGTGCGCGCTCCCTTGCGAGCGTGCCCCCGCCGGCCACCCTCATGACTGGAGGCGCCGCTCCTTGCATCGAGGGCTATACGGCGGCGAACTCGCTGCTCGACGT
>DASTLK010000795.1:0-4056 GCA_035715025.1 Vicinamibacteria bacterium | reverse complement strand
CGGAAGCTGCTCTTCTCGCGCTCGTACTCGCCGGAGAAGACGGCATCCGGGATCTCGCGCCGCAGGGCCTGGATGTCGTCCTCGCTCACGCGCAGCTTGCGCCCCTTGCCCAGGCCCTCGAACGGCATCGCGGTGCGCGCGGGCCAGGCGATGACGATGTTCTCGCCCAGCCCGCGCTGGTTCTTGCGGATGCGCTTCTCCAGCGCCTCGCCGAAGGAGACGAGGAGGGCGACGGACACCGTCCCCCACGTGATGCCGAACAGGGTCAGGAGCGTCCGCATTTTTTGATGGCGGACGTCCTGCAGCATCTGGCGGAGGAAGGAGAAGGAGGTCATGGCTGAGCGATGAGGGGGGTCGCCGCGAGCCGGTCGCGCAGGAGCGAGCGGCACAAGATGATCGTCAATTTTTCACATGTGGGCACGGGTAGCGAGCGACGCGCGACCCGAGCGGCGACCCAGGGCGAGGTCATGACCTATTCGATCTTCTTCGGTGGGCGCTCGACGACCTGGTCCTTGAGCTGCAGACCCTCCGCGACCTCGATGTTGATGCCGTCGGAGAGGCCGACCTTGATGTTCTTCTTGACCGGCTCGCCCTCGCCCGGGGGCGGCACCTCGATCGTGGCCTTCCCGTCGGCGAAGGTGACCAGCCGCTCCGGGATGAGCAGCACGCCCTGCTTCTCGCGCACGACGATGTCGGCGTTCGCGGAATAGCCGGCGCGCAGGGTCACGCCCGAGCCCGGCGTGAGCGCCACCTCGACGTCGAACAGCGTGGCCCCCTCCGCCGTCTTCGACTTGGGCGCGATCTTGTAGACGGTGCCCTCCACCACGGCGTCGGGCATGGCGCCGATCTTGATCCGCGCGGGCATGCTCTCCTTGAGCTTGCCCACGTCGATCTCGTCGACCGTGCCCTTGAAGACGAGCTGGGACATGTCGGCGATCGTGGTCAGCGGCGTCCCCGCCTGGTACGAGGTCAGCGGTACCACCGGGTCCCCCTCGTTGACCAGCAGCTCGAGGACGGTGCCGCTCACGGGCGCGCGGATGATCGACTCCACGTCCAGCTGGGACGTCTTCACGCGCCCCTTCTCGACGAGGGCCAGACGCTCCTGGGAGAGGTTGAGCCGGATCTGCGCGTCCTGGATCTCCTTGTCCGCGGTATCGGATTCCTGGTTGGAGACGATCCCCTGCTTGCTGAGCGCCGCCGTGCGGTCGGAGCGCTTCTTGGCCTGGTCGAAGACGTTGCGCGCGATCTCCACTTCCCGCCGCGCCTCCGTCAGCTCCATGGGGGTGGGATCGGGCAGGATCTCGAAGAGCGGATCGCCGGTGCTGACGTGATCACCGACCTCGCGGAACGAGCGCTTCACGATGCCGGAGATCTTGCTCTTGACCGCGATCTCGCGCTTGGGACGGATCGCGCCCACGGCCAGCGCCTTCTCGACCACCGGCCCCCGGGTGACCTCGACCAGCTTGTACGGCTTGTCCTTCTCCGACCTGGACCGGCTGTAGAGGACGCCCGCGGCTCCGGCCGCCAGCACCACCACGCCGATCCCGATGACTCCCTTGCGCATACGCGACACTCCCTTCCTCCAGGACACCTATAAGACGCGGGTGGGCCCTCACTTGGTTCAAAGAAATTTGGTGCCGTGGCGGAAACGTCCAGGGGATTGGATGCGGCGAGCGGTGCGTCGCTACGGCCGCGGAGCTACTTCCAGGTCAAGCGGTTGCGGTAGACGTCCTGGTTCTTCGACGTCACCACCGCCTCCACTGCCCAGTCGCTGACGGCATCCCGCCACACGCCCGGCAGTTCCTCGAGCAGCACCCGCTGCTTGGGCGCGACCTGCTTGACCTTGGGCGGAAGGGGGCGCGTGGTCCACTTGCCGTCCACGATCATCGAGACCTTCATCTCGTCCACTTCGATCGACTTCTTGCCTTCGTTCTTCAGGAAGACCATCACCGAGTACGGGTCGCCCGCCTTGACCCCCGGCGGCTGCATCACGAGCTCGACGGCGCCTTCGACCTTGGGCGCGCGCTTGACGCCGACGCCGGAGGTGTCGAAGCCCTGCAGGTCGCGGCCGACGGCGCGCAGGCTCTCGACGACGGTCGTGCCGAGCACGAAGCTGCGGCCGGTGCCCGCGGCCTGGCCCGGGGGCGGCACCGCCGGCACGGCGGGGCCGGGAACGGTGACGGGCGGCTTGGCCGCGCGACGCGCGGGAGGGGTCGCTCCCCCGCCCGCCGCGGGTGCGCGCGGGGGCGCCGCGGGCGCGGCGTCCGCTTCCACGACGGGCGCGGACGCGCTCGGCTGCGCCTCCGGCGCCGCGGGCAGGGTCGTCGGCGTCAGGGGGCCGAAGTTCGGCGGCGGAGACGCGGCGGCGGTGCCGCCCGTGGTGACGACGCCGCGGGTGAGATACCACCACGCGGTGAGCGCGCCGGCGCCGAACATGACGACGGCCAGCAGGAGGATCAGGATCGGGCGCGCGGACCCCGCCTGCGAACGGCGGGAGGACGGTGAGGTCATGCTCATGGTGCTCACCCCCTCTGGGCCGAGGGCCCCGGGAAGAAAGTGGCTGATTCTAACGTACGACGAGCAGCGTCGCGCGGTAGTCGTTCGGCGACGGCAGGCCGGTGCTGCGTCGTGCGGGGTCGAGCCGGACGAGCGCGATGCGATAGGCGCCGTGCTGGACCTCGTGGGCGAAGCGGCCCGACGTGTGCAGCTCGTACTGCGCGGCGGACGACGGCGCGCCGGCGGCCACGGAGACCGTCGCATCGCCTTCCCACACGCACTGCACGTCGACCGGACAGCGGGAGTCCTGCGCCACTCCCTTCAGGGAAATGCGCAAGCCGGTGTCGTCCACGACCGCCGATTGTCCGACCGCGAGCGTGAACTCGCGGCCGAGGGGGACGCGCTCCGCGGACGGCGCGCCGACATGATTGCCGCAGGCCGGCGTGGCCAGGCAGACCGCGATCACCCACGAGATCATCGCCCCGACTCCCTTCACGATGCCGCCACCTTGAGGTAGCGCGGCGAGGTGCCGAGCGCCTTCCATTTTTCGGGCAGGCGGTAGGACGGGTTCGGAGTCTCGACGCACACGCCGCAGCGGATGCAGCCCTGGATCTCCGGACAGTGCGGCGAGAGCTTCTCCTGCGCGCTCTTGTCCAGCTCGCGCAGGTAGTAGGCCTTGCTCACGCCGTTGTCCACGATGTCCCAGGGCAGGACCTCCTCGCGGCCGCGGCCGCGGAAGAGGTAGAAGCCCGGGTCGAGGCCCACGGCCTTCATCCCGCGCCTCAGGTCCACGCCCTGGACGGCCGAATGCTCGAGGGCATCGGCCACTCGCCGATCGGCCAGGGCCAGGATCGACTGCGACACGCCGGTGCGCGCGCTCTTGATCACCGCATCCACGTTCGCCATGCGCCCGAAGGCCTTGCGCAGGAACTGCAGCTTGCGGTCGGTCTCCTTGGGGTCTTCCATGGGCAGCCACTGGTACGGCGTGCCCGGCTTGGGCACGAACGGGTTCACCGAAGGGTGGATGCGGCCGACCCGGCCACGCGCGCGGCCGACCTGGATCATCCGGTCGCGGATCTGCTCGGTGAGGGTGACGATCCCTTCCACGTCCTCGTGCGTCTCCCAGGGCAGGCCGACCATGTAGTAGAGCTTCAGGTTCTGGATCCCGTTCTCGAAGATCCAGGTGGCGCGGTCGAGGATGTCCGAGTTCGTGAACTGCTTGTTCAGGATGCGGCGCATGCGGTCGGTGCCGCATTCCGGCGCCAGGGTGAGCCCGTGCACGCCGGTGTCGGCCAGCTTGAGCACGAACTCCGGCGTCAAGTCGTCGAGCCGCAGCGAGGCCACCGACACCTCGTAGTCGAGCCCGGCCAGGTCGTCGACGATGGCTCCGATCTCCGGATGGTCGCAGACCGCGGTGGAGACGAGGCCGATCTTGTTCGTATGGCGGCGCACCTCGCGGGCGCGCGCGACGATCTCCGCGCGCGAGAAGGCGCGCACGGGCAGGTAGTTGTAGCCCGCCCAGCAGAACCGGCACATGCAGGGGCAGCCGCGCGAGATCTC
>DASTLK010000794.1:0-4831 GCA_035715025.1 Vicinamibacteria bacterium | reverse complement strand
TATCCCGATCGTGGGCGAGTGGCTCGCCCTGCCCCTGGTGGCGCTGGCCGGCTCGCGGCGCGTGGGTGACGAGGCCTTCACCGAAGTCTTCCATCCCATCGCGGAGCGCCTGCTCGCGCGGTGCGACGGGGTGCTCCGTGTCGGCGGCGCGTCGGCCGGCGCCGACCTGATGGTGGAAGTAGCACGCAAGAACGGGCGGCGCGTCTTCCACGCGCTGCGCGAGGTCCCGGGCTGCGAGTCCGCGGAAACACGGTGACACCTTGAAGCCGGACACGCTTCGCTTCACCTCGTGCCAGGCGCCCATCGCGGAGGAGTTCTGCGCGGGTGTGGCACGGTACGTGGGGGAGCACCTCGCGATCGCCGTGGAGTTCATCGACGGGATCCCGTGGCAGGAGCGCCTGCGCGAGTTCGACGCGGGCAGGATTCACGTGTGCTGGATGTGCGGCCTTCCGTACGTCTGGCGGGCCGACCAGCCCGAACCGTCCCTGGAACTGCTCGCCGCCCCGGTCATGGCCGGGTCGCGCTATGCCGATCAGCCGGTGTATTTCTCCGACGTGGTGGTGCCGCGTGACAGCCCGTCGTCATCGTTTTCCGAGCTCGACGGCCTGAGCTGGGCGTACAACGAGGACACGTCGCACTCAGGCTACAACGCGATTCGTCATCGCCTCGCGCAGATGGGCCGGGGCCGTGGCTTCTTCGGGAAGGTCGTTGCCGCGGGGAGCCACGAAGCCAGCGTGCGCCTGTTGCTCGCCGGAGACGTCGACGCCACCGCCGTCGACAGCACGGTGCTTGACCTCCTCCGTCGAAGCGACCCGAGCCTCGATCGGCGGCTGCGGGTGGTCGAGAGCTTCGGCCCCAGCCCGAGTCCTCCGTGGGTCGTGGCACGGACCGTTCCCCTTGAGCTCCGGGCCGCTCTCAGGCGCGCTTTCCTGGCCATGTCCAGCGCGACCCCCGTGGCCGGGCCGTCCTCACCTCGGGCCTGGCCTCGCGCTTCGCCGCCGTCAGCGACGCCGATTACGACCCGATCCGGCGTATGGCCCGAGAGTCTGAGCGGGTCGATCTGTAGACGCGCTGCGGCCACCATCGCGGGTGGGTGGCTGCCTCTAGCGGCCACCATCGCGGGTGGGTGGTTGCATCTTCTCCACCGCGGCCACGTAGCGCGCGGCCAGGGACTCGTCCGCGGAAAGTCTGGCCCCCGCGGCCGCGCGCGCGCGGGCCTGCCGGCCCTCGGTGACGATCTGGCGCGTGAGCTTCGCCCGCGCCTCCGGCCGCCCCTCGGCCAGTATCCTCCGCGTGACTTCCTCGAAGGCCTGCATGTCCGCGTCGGTGACGTCCGGAAACTGCCGGCGCAGGCGGGCGGGATCGACGGGCAGATCGCGGTCCGCCATCAGCGGCCCGGGCAGGGCGGCGGCGCGGCCGTCGTGCTCGCGCCCACGATGCCGACCGCGCGCACGATCACGGGGCTTCGAGGAACTCCGCGCCGAGCCGGCCCATCTTCCGGAACTTCTCGTAGCGGCCGTCGAGCAGGGCGTCCTTGGGCACCGCGGAGAGGGCCCGGAGCTGGGCTTCCAGGACGCGGTCGAGAGAGGCGAAGAGCGTGTCCGGATCGGTGTGCGCGCCGCCGAGCGGCTCGGGCACGATCTCGTCGATGAGTCCGAAGCCCTTCAGGTCGGGGGCGGTGATCTTCATCGCGGTGGCCGCCTCCTCCGCGCGTCCGGCGTCGCGCCAGAGGATGGCCGCGCACCCTTCCGGGGTGATGACGGAATAGATGGAGTGCTCCAGCATGTTCACGCGATCGCCGACGGCCACGGCGAGCGCCCCGCCGCTGCCACCCTCGCCGGTCACGTTCACGATGATCGGCGTGGGGAGACGGGCCATCTCGCGCAGGTTGTAGGCGATCGCTTCCGCCTGCCCGCGCTCTTCCGCGTCCAGGCCCGGATAGGCGCCGGGGGTGTCCACGAAGGAGATGATGGGACGGCCGAACTTGGCCGCGAGCTGCATGATGCGCAGCGCCTTGCGGTAGCCCTCCGGCTTCGGCATCCCGAAGTTCCGATAGATCTTCTGCTTGGTGTCGCGGCCCTTCTGGTGGCCGATGACGGCCACCGCGCGATCCTTGTAGCGGGCGAAGCCGGTCACGAGGGCGGGATCGTCGCCGAAGCGGCGGTCGCCGTGCAGCTCGGTGAAGTCCGTGAAGAGAGCGGCGATGTAGTCGAGGGTGTAGGGGCGGTTGGGGTGCCGCGCGACCTGCGTCTTCTGCCAGGGGGTGAGCGCGGCGTAGATGCTGCGGCGCTTCTCGCTGAGCTCCTGGCGGAGGCGGCGCGCCTCCTGCTCCTTGACGGGGTCGCCCGGGAAGGCGGCGAGCTCCTCGATGCGTCTCTGCAGCGCCAACAGCGGCGCCTCGAAATCGTCGACCACGTCCGGATTCTACGCCGGGGCGCCGCTGGTGCGGGCGAGGATGAGCGATCCCGGGCCGAGCAGTCCCTCGACTTCCGTGCGGAGGACCTCGTCCGGGCGCACGCGGAAATAGGCGCTGGGGGCGACGGCCACCGCGAACGAGCCGGGCCGGAACATCTCGAGGGTGACGGGACAGTCACCCTTGTGCGACCCCAGGATGTCGCGCAGCCGCTCGCCCTTGCTCTTGTCCCAGCTCCCCACCGGGACGCGGATGGTGACGTAGCGCGCCTCGCTGAGCTTGGCCGTCTCCAGGGGCATGACATCGGAGGCGAGGAGGCGAAATCGCCCTTCGTCCAGGGCTTCCGCGCGGCCCTTGACCAGGACGATCACGTCGTCGGCCAGGCGCGCGGCCGCCTTCTTGTACGCCTCGGGGAAAACCAGGACCTCCACCCCGCCCTCGAGGTCTTCGAGCACGAAGGTGGCCATGCGATCGCCCTTCTTCGTCTTCAGGAGGCGCAGCGCGGTGACGATCCCGCCGATGGTCGCTTCCTTCTCTCCGAGCTGTCCCAGGGTGCCGACGGTGGCATTTGCCCACTGCGCGAGCTCGGTTTTGAAGCGCTCGAGCGGGTGGCCGGTGATGAAGAACCCGAGCGATTCCTTCTCGTAGGCGAGGCGCTCGCCCTCCGGCCAGTCCGCCACGTCGGGGAGGCGCTCGGGCGCGCGCGGCGTCCCCGGCTCGGCTCCGCCCAGCAGGCCGAGCAGGCTGGCCTGGCCCTGCTCGCGGTCGCGCTGCTGCTTCTGGCCCGCCTCCATGGCGCGGTCGATGGCCGCCATCAGGGCCGCACGCCGCTTCTCCAGCGAATCGAAGGAACCGCTCTTGATGAAGCTCTCCACCACGCGCCGGTTCACGGCGCGCAGGTCCACGCGCTCGCAGAACTCGAACACGGACTCGAACGGGCCGCCGGCGGAGCGGGCGCTGAGGATCGCCTCCACCGCGCCCTCGCCCACGTTCTTGATGGCGGCCAGGCCGAAGCGGATGTCCTCGTGAGCTGGGGAATGCTGCGTCGCACCCGCCAGACCCCCCGCGCGCTCCGGCGAAGTGAATCCGCCTTCGCGCGCTGCCCGTGGCACGACGGTGAAGAACATCTGCGACTGGTTGGAGTCGGGCGGAAGCACGTCGATGCCCATGGCGCGGCACTCGCCGAGGTACTGGACCATCTTGTCCGTGTTCGCGCGCTCCGACGTGAGCAGGGCGGCCATGAAGTAGGCCGGGTAATTGGATTTCAGATAGGCCGTCTGGTAGGCGAGCCAGGCGTACGCCGCGGAGTGCGACTTGTTGAAGCCGTACGCCGCGAACTGCTCCATGTAGTCCCAGATCTTCGAGGCCTTCTTCTCGTTGACGCTGCGGTCCGCGCAGCCCTTGAGGAACTTGCCCTTCTGGGTGGCCATGACGTCGGCCTTCTTCTTGCCCATCGCCTTGCGGAGGATGTCGGCTTCCCCGAGCGTGTAGCCGGCCAAGGCGGAGGCGATCTGCATGACCTGCTCCTGGTAGACCATGACCCCGTAGGTCTCGGTCAGGATGGGCTCCAGGAGCGGATGATCGTAGGTGACCTTGGTCTGGCCGTGGCGTCGCTTGACCACGTCGTCGATCATGGCCATCGGGCCCGGACGGTAGAGCGCGTTCAGGGCGGTGAGGTGCTCGAGGCGGTCGGGCTTGAAGCGCTTCAGGATGTCGCGCATCCCGTCCGACTCGAACTGGAACAGGCCGCTGGTGCGGCCCGCCGTGAACATCTCGTAGGTCTTGGGGTCGTCCGTGCGGATGAGGTCGATCTCGAGGCGCTCGCCGGTCTGGGCCGCGATCATCTTCACGCAGTTGTCGATGAGGGTCAGCGTGCGCAGGCCCAGGAAGTCCATCTTCAGGAGGCCGATGCGCTCGATCCCCTTCATGTCGTATTGGGTCGTCACCCCTTCCGCCCCGCCCTTGAAGGACGCGAGCGGCACGAGGTCGGTCAGGGGCACGGGGGAGATCACGACGCCCGCGGCATGGGTGGAGGCGTGGCGCGTGGTGCCCTCCAGCCGGCGTGAGATGTCGATCAGCTCCTTGACCTTGGGGTCCTTCTGGTAGGCATCCTGGAGCGGCGGCGACTCGGCCAGGGCCTTGTCCAGGGTCATCTTGAGATCGAAGGGGATCATCTTCGCGATCTTGTCGACCTCGGCGTAGCTCATGTCGAGCACGCGCCCGACGTCGCGCACGACCGCCTTCGCCTTCATGGTCCCGAAGGTGATGATCTGGGCCACGTTCTCGCGGCCATACTTGCGGGTGACGTATTCGATGACCTCGCCCCGCCGGTTCTCGCAGAAGTCGATGTCGATGTCGGGGGGCGAGATGCGCTCCTCGTTCAGGAAGCGCTCGAAGATGAGGTCGTTCTCGATGGGG
>DASTLK010000793.1:0-4977 GCA_035715025.1 Vicinamibacteria bacterium | reverse complement strand
ACTCCCGTGGCCTCGCCTCCGGCCGAAGAGCCGGAGAAAGAGCCGGTTGCGGCCCCCGTCACCGCCACCCTCGACCCCAGCGGGGGCAAGCAGCGCGGGTTGCGCGTGGACATGCACAAGCTCGACCGGATGCTGGACCTGACCGGCGAGATCGCCATCGCCCGCAATCGCCTCCGCCGGATGCTCGAAGAGGGGGGGGCCTCTCCGGAGATGCTGGAGGCGCAAAGCGAGGTGGACCGGCTCGGCCAGGACCTCCAGGAGCGCGTCATGCAGGCGCGGCTCGTGCCCCTGCGGGGCATGCTGCGCCAGCACATCCGCACCGTGCGTGATCTCTCCGCGTCCCAGGGCAAGCAGGCCCGGCTCGTGATCGAGGGCGAGGACGTCGAGGTCGACACCAGCGTCATCGAGCACGTGCGTGACCCCCTGACCCACATGATCCGCAACGCCGTCGACCATGGCATCGAGCGTCCGGATCTGCGCCGTCAGGCCGGCAAGGATCCCTGCGGGACCATCGCCCTGCGCGCGCGGCACGAGTCGGGGACGATCGTCCTCGAGATCTCCGACGACGGAGCTGGACTCGACCGGGAGCGCATCCTCGACCGGGCCCGGCGGCGCGGCCTCGATACGGCGCGCCTGGACGCCGGCGAGATCCAGCGCCTGGTGTTCGAGCCCGGCTTCTCCACCGCGGAGACGGTGACGGAGCTGTCGGGCCGCGGCGTGGGCCTGGACGTGGTCCGCCGCAACATCCACGCCCTCCGGGGATCGGTCGGCATCCGCAGCCGCGCCGGGGAGGGCACCACCATCGCCATCCGCCTGCCTCTCACCCTCGCCATCATCGAAGGCTTCGGTGTCGCAGTGGGGGACGAGACGTACGTGATCCCGCTGGAGGCGGTGGTGGAGTGCATGGAGCTGCCGGCGGAGGCCTCGAGCAACGGGGAAGGCGGCGGCGTGATCAGCCTGCGTGGCGCCGCCCTGCCCTACGTGCGGCTGCGCCGCCTGTTCGGAGTGGCCGGCGAAGGCCGCCGCGAGCACGTCGTGGTCGTCAAACAGGACGACGGCGCGCCTGCGGGACTGGTCGTGGACGACCTCCACGGCGAGAGCCAGACCGTGATCAAGCCCCTGGGCCGGATCTTTCGCGGGCTGCCCGGCATCGCCGGCTCCGCGATCCTGGGCAGCGGGCGCGTGGCCCTGATCCTCGACGTGCCCGCGCTGCTGGCGCGCGCGCTGGCGGGGGCGGAAGAGACGAGCGGCGGAGACGCCCGCGACAAGGAAACCGACAAAACGACGTGTTGATGCCCGAAGGGGCGAGGAGAACTTCGATGTTGAAGGACGTCAAGATTGGACGGCGGCTGGGCCTGGCTTTCGGCGCGGTCCTGCTGCTCACCGGGGCCGTGTGCGCGGCCTCCTACTGGGGCCTGCAGACGATGGACACCATGGCGCGGGAGGTCCTCAAGGTCGCGTATCCCCTCGTCGCCAACTCCCAGCAGGCCCGTTCGAGCACGCTGGCCCTGCGGCGCTTCGAGAAGGACGGCTTCCTCAACATCGGCAACGCGGAGAAGGAAGCGGAGTACCTGGACAAGTGGACGGAGCAGAAGCAGGGCCTCGACGAGAGCCTCGCCGCTCTGGACAAGCTGGTCCAAAGCGACGCCGATCGCGACACCGTGCGCTCGATGCGGGCGGACGCGGCCACCTACGAGGAAGGCTTCCACAAGGTCCTGGCCGCGGTACGCGAAGGCACGGTCAAGACGCCGCAGGAGGCCAACACGGCCATCACGCCCGTCAAGGACGAGATCCGTCGTCTGGAGGCCACCGCCTCCGAGTTCGCGATGAAGCACGCCAACGCCATGCAGGCCCTCGACGCGGTGGTGGCGACCAACGTCAAGCGCACGCTCGCGATCATGTTCACGGTCATGGCCGCGGCCCTGCTCCTGACCGCGTTCGCGGGGGTCGTGATCACGCGGAGCATCACGACGCCGCTGGCGGCGGCGGTGAAGGTGGCCGAGCAGGTCGCGGAAGGCGATCTGGAGGCGCGCATCGACGCGCGCGGCGCGGACGAGACGGCGCAGCTGCTGCGCGCCATGCAGGGCATGGTGGGCTCGCTCAAGAAGATGGTGCTGGCGGCGACGGCCATCGCGGGCGGCGACCTGACGGTCAAGGTGTCCCCGCAGTCGGAGCGCGACGCGCTGGGCAACGCCCTCGCGGACATGGTGAACCGGCTGACCGCGACCATGTCGGAGATCCGTTCCGGCGCGGCCGGGCTCTCGTCGGCCTCGTCGCAGGTGTCGGCCACCTCGCAGACGCTGTCGCAGGGCACGAGCGAGCAGGCCGCCTCCGTCGAGGAGACGACGTCGAGCCTGGAGCAGATGTCCGCCTCCATCCGCCAGAACGCGGAGAACAGCCGCCAGACGGAGCAGCTCGCGGTCAGCGGCTCTAAGGAAGCGGAGGAGAGCGGCCGCACCGTCAAGCAGACGGTGGTGGCCATGAGGAGCATCGCGGAGAAGGTCACCATCATCGAGGAGATCGCCTACCAGACGAACCTTCTCGCCCTCAACGCCGCCATCGAGGCCGCGCGCGCCGGCGAGCACGGGCGTGGATTCGCGGTGGTGGCCACCGAGGTGCGGAAGCTGGCGGAGCGCAGCCAGTCCGCGGCCAAGGAGATCAGTGGCCTCTCCGCGTCCAGCGTCGGCATCGCGGAACGGTCCGGGCAGCTCCTGGACGAGCTCGTGCCGCGGATCCGCAAGACCGCGGACCTCGTGCAGGAGGTCTCGGCGGCGTCGGCCGAGCAGTCGTCCGGCGTGGCCCAGATCAACCGGGCCATGAGCCAGGTCGACCAGGTCACCCAGCGCAACGCGTCCGCCGCGGAAGAGCTGTCCTCGACGGCCGAGGAAATGGCCGCTCAGGCCGAAGCCCTGCAGCAGCTCGTCTCGCACTTCCGCCTCTCCGTCCAGGAAGCGGCGGTAAGGCCGCTGATCGCGCCGGCGCTGACGGCATCCCATGGCGTGCCGTCCCGGGGCAACGGGCGGGTGTCCACGCCCGTGGCCGCTCTCTCGCTCCTCTCCGCGGATACGCACGACCGTGACTTCAAGGCGTTCTAGGAGGCGATGATGGCCAGCCAATCGACCCTCAGCGAGCAGTCGCAGTACCTCGGGTTCCACATCGCCGGGGAGGAGTACGCGATCGGCATCCTCCGCGTGCGGGAGATCCTCGAGTACGACACCGTGACCCGGGTGCCCACCACGCCGCGGAGCATCCGGGGCGTCATCAACCTCCGCGGCAGCGTGGTGCCCGTCGTCGACCTCGCGGTCAAGCTCGGGCTCGCGGAGAGCGTCGTCACCAAGCGGAGCTGCGTGGTCGTGGTCGAGATGGTCCTGGAGGGCGAGCGGACGGTGATGGGCCTGCTCGCCGATGCCGTCACCCAGGTCTTCGACCTGCCCGCGAGCGAGATCGAGCCGCCGCCCCCGTTCGGGACACGGATCCGCGTCGAGTGCCTGCTCGGAATGGGCAGGGCGGGCAAGAAGTTCGTGCTGCTCCTCGACATCGACCGGCTCCTCTCCACGGACGACGTCGTGGCCGCCCAGTCGGCGTCCGATACGGCCGAGGCCGCGAGCGAGGCCGCGTCGAGCGCGGCCGTCGGGGCATGACCGGACAGGCCAGCCGCGCGCACGTGGCCGTGCGCGCGGCCCTCACGCTGCTGGCGCTGGCGCTCGCGCGCGCCGCCGCCGCACAGGCTCCGTCGCCCGCCCCGAAGCCGGCGGATGTCTCCTTCAAGCTGGGGGCGACGATCTTCACCGATTTCACCTACCAGGCGGCGCCACGGATCACGGACAGCGACAAGGCGCCCGTCCACAAGAGCGAGTTCGAGGTGCGTCGCGCGTACATCAACCTGACCGGGGGAGCCGGCGACCTGTTCTCCTTCCGCATCACGCCCGACGTCGCGGCGCGCCAGACCACCACCGTTTCCGGGACGGGCCTGCCCGCGGATCTCAAGGCGGGCACGAGCCTCGACGGGAGCCTGACCATCCGCATGAAGTACGCGTTCGCGCAGGTCTCCTTCGACAAGCTCGGACCCGCGGGCAAGGGAGCCTGGATCCGCCTGGGCCAGCAGCAGACGCCGTACGTCGATTTCATGGAAGGCATCTACCGCTATCGGTTCCAGGGCACGGTATTCGCGGAGCGGCAGGGCCTCTTGAGCTCGTCGGACGTGGGCGTGTCGGGGCACTACGACCTGCCCCACGGCTACGGAGACGTCCACGCCGGCATCTACAACGGCGAGACCTACACGAAGGCGGAGGTCAACGGCCAGAAGGCATTCCAGCTCCGGGGCAGCCTGCGGCCGCGTCCGAATCACGCGTGGCTCAAGGGACTCCGCGTGCACGCCTTCTACGATCGTGATGCTCCCGTGGCCAAAGCCGCGCGCAACCGCCTGGCTACCGACGTCACCTTCGAGCACCGGCGGCTCAACCTCGGCGCCCACTATCTCCGCGCCCGTGATCAGCCGAGCGGACTCTCGGCCACGGCGGAGACGCGCGCGAAGGGATGGTCGGTCTGGATCAGCCCGCGGCCGTTCGCCGGGCTCGAGGGTCTGCTGCGCTACGACCATTACCAGCCCAACACGGCCGTCGCCGCGGGCAAGCGCGAGGTCATCGTGGGGGCGGCCTACTGGTTTCGCCTCCTGAAGGCTCCCCAGGCCGTCGCCCTGCTCGCGGACTACGACGGGGTCGACTACGACCCCGGCCTCCGCAGGCCCGACGAGCGGAGGTGGGAGCTGAAGACCCTCCTCAGCTTCTGACCGACATGACGAACGCCATCCTCGCCGCCCCCGTCTCCGACACTCCCCGCGCCTGCGCGCTGCCCGGCGCCGCGCGCATCCTGACCCCGCGCGAGTTCCGCCTCTTCCAGGTCCTCATCCAGCGCGAGGCGGGGATCCACCTGTCCGACGCCAAGAAAGTGCTGGTGGAGGGACGTCTGGCCCGGCGG
>DASTLK010000792.1:0-6881 GCA_035715025.1 Vicinamibacteria bacterium | reverse complement strand
GGAGCGCCCGCCCTCTGGCCTGGCAGTGCTCCACGAACCGCTTGATCGTCGCCTTGACCAGCCGGATCCCGCCGTAATAGCCGTGCAGGCGCACGTCGCGCGCGAGGTCCTTGACCGAGCGGAAGCTCGCGCGATCGTCCTCCAGGAGCACGATGTCCACCGAATCCCACTCGTAGAGCACGACCTCGGCCCAGAAGTTGCGCACGGAGATCGAGATCGTGCGCCCGTGGTACCCGTCGGAGGGATTCCCGACGAGCCCCGCCCGCGCGAAGGCGCGCTTACGAACGAGGAGCATCGAGGAGGCGCCTGAGGGTCTGGCGCAGCGCGGGCCCGTACTTCTCGTCCGCGAGCGCGAACTCCACGAAGGCGCGGAAGTAGCTGTCGAAGTTCCCGACGTCGAAGCGGCGCTCGGCCTCGGACAGGCACATGCCGTACACGGGCCCGCCTTCGCGGATGGCGATGCGGATGGCGTCCGTGAGCTGGATCTCGCCGCCCTTGCCCGGGCTCGTGCGCTGCAGGGCGTCGAATATGGAGGGCGCGAACACGTAGCGGCCGGCGATGGCCAGCTCGCTGGGCGCGTCCTCCGGGCTCGGCTTCTCGACCACGTCCGCCACCTCGAAGACGTCGCCCCCGCCCCGCGGCCGCGCGATGCCGTAGTGCCGGACCTCGCTGCGGGGGACGCGCTCGAAGGCCACGACCGCCGCCGCCCGCTTCTCCACGAAGCACTCCACCATGCGGCGGACGACCGTGCTGCGCCGATCGAGGCCCAGGATGGAGTCGCCCAGGGCCACCACGAACGGCACCGCGCCCACGAACGGCCGCGCGCAGAGGACGGCGTGCCCGAGCCCCAGGGTCTCGCGCTGGCGCGTGTAGAAGTACTGCACGCGCGCGCGCTCGAACTCCAGTTCGGCCAGCAGCTCCTCCCTGCCGCTCTCGCGCAGGGACTGGATCAGCTCGAAGTCGGTGTCGAAGTGGTTCTCGATGGAGGTCTTGCCGCGCCCGGTCACGAAGAGGACGCGCTCGATGCCGGCCTCGGTCAGCTCCTCCACGACGTACTGGACCACGGGCCGGCGGCCCACGGGGAGCATCTCCTTGGGCTGGGACTTGGTGGCGGGCAGGAGGCGGGTGCCGAGCCCGGCCACGGGCACGACGGCGACGGTGATGTCCAGCATTGGCCCGATATCATAGTCGGTGCGATGATGGTCGTCCGGCCCTTGGAGGCCTTCATGCGACACGCCGTCATCGCGGTCATCTTTCTTTCCTCCCTACCCGCGGCCGAGGTGTGGGCCGCGCGCGCCGCGTCGGGGCCGTCCTGGTGCGGAACCGCCCCGTACGGTGCCCGCAGGGCCGTCTGGGCGCACCGTGAGGAGGAGGCCCGCCGGGCCACGCGCGACGGCGGAGGCCGGGCGTCCTCGGTGGGCGCGTTCGACGTGGGCCAGATCGCCGTCCTCGAGGATCAGGGCGACCTCGCCCTGCTGCGCAACCCCATCGACCTCGCGGGCGCGGCCGTCCGCTTCACGCCGGCCGGCAGCGGCTATTCGGTCACCCGCCTGGCCCTGCCCCTGGAGCCGGACACGGGGACGCGCCTCACCCTCGGCGACGACGACTCGACACGGATCACGCTGCCCTTCGGGTTCCCGTTCTTCGGACAGACCTACAGCACGGCTTTCGTGAATTCGGACGGGAACGTCACGTTCGGCCAGAAGGACGATGCCTCGACGAGCCGCGACGTGGGCCGGCTCGTCAACGGTCCGGCGCGCGTCGCGCCGCTGCTCGTGGACCTGAACCCGGAATCGGGCGGCACGATCTCCTTCCTCGGCCTGCAGGATCATGCCACCGTCACCTGGCGCGCGGTGCCGCAGTTCGACAAGACCGACAAGAACACCTTCCAGGTCACGCTGTGGGCGGACGGCCGCCTCGATTTCGTCTACGACGCGGAGCTGGCGACCACCATCGAGGAAGCGGCAACCGGAGTCGCCCCCGGCAATGGGGTCGGCGGCCTCACCGCCGTGGACTTCGCCCACGCGGCCGCGGTGACGGGCGCGGGCGCCCTCGTCGAGAGCTTCCGCGACCGCGACGGCCTCGACACGGTCGCGGTGGCGCGCAAGTTCTACGCCACCCACGGCGACGACTACCAGCAGCTCGTCATCTACACCTCGCGCCGGCTCGTCCCCGCCGGGGTCTTCTCGTTCGAGGAGACCGTCCACAACACGGACGCCGGGATCGGGGCCAGCCAGCAAGACCTCAGCCAGGAGTACGGAAGCCGGGGCCGCCTCGAGAGCTTCGTCACGATGGACACGATCGGGAAGTACCCCGACGACATCAACCAGCGCTTCCTGGGGGAGGACAGCACGCTCACCGTCCTCGGCCACGAGGTCGGCCATCGCTGGCTGGTCAACGCGCTCTTCCGCGATGGCGCGACCGCGAGCAGCGAGCTGCTCGGGCGCGACCAGGTGCACTGGAGCTTCTTCGTGGACACGGACGGGTCGTACATGGAGGGCAACGACATCGCCACCCAGGCGGACGGCCGCTTCCGAACCGCGGGGGCGTCGCTGCGCTACAGCGCGCTGGACCAGTACCTGATGGGGATGCGGGACGCGAGCGAGGTCCCGCCCTTCTTCTTCGTGCGCAACCCCACGGGTACCGACACCGACCCTGGCCAGACCCCCGCCACGGGGGTCGTCTTTGCCGGCACGCGCAAGGACGTCGCCATCGAGGACGTCGTGTCCGCGCTCGGCGACCGGAGCCCGAAGGCAGCGTCCTGGTCCCGGCCCTTCCGCGAGGCTTTCATCTACGTGACCGTGGGCGCGCCCGCGGACCCCGCGAGCGTGGCCAAGATCGAGCGCATCCGCGCGGCCTGGCCCGCGTTCTTCTCCCAATCGGCCGAAGGACGCGGCAGCGTCGACCCGACCCTGAACTGAGCCCGGGGGCCCGCCCTCAGCGCGGCCGGGCCGTGGTCTCGTTGCGGTAGACGCGGCCGCCGCGCATCACGAAGACCACGCGCCGCAGGGCCGTGATGTCCTGGCTGGGATCACCCTCCACGGCCACGAGGTCCGCCTGGAGTCCCGCCGCGACGGAGCCGATCTCGCGACCGAGGCCCAGCGCGTCCGCGCCACGCGACGTCGCGGACACCACCGCGTCCATCGGCTTCTGGCCCGCCTGCTCGACCCGGCACACCAGCTCCTCGACGTTGTGGCCGTGCGCGCCGGCCACGGCGTCGGTGCCGAACACGACCTTCAGGCCGGGCGTGGCCAGGGCCTTCCGGACCGCACCGACGGCCAGGGGCATCGCGTTCTCCATGGCCGCGAACCCGGCCTCGTTGTAGTTGCCGATGCCGAGGTAGTGGGCGCGGTTGTCCAGGTAGTTCCGGAACACGAGCCCGCATTGCGGATCGAAGATCGTGCCCTGCGCGGCCAGCAGGCGCAGCGTCGCCTCGTCCGCGAACACGCCGTGCTCGACCTGCGTGCATCCCGCGCGCGCCGCCGCCGCCATGGACTCCGCGGAGTGCGCGTGCACGAGCGTGCGCAGCCCGAGCGCCTTGGCCTCGCCGCAGGCCGCTTCCAGCTGGGCGTCGGTCATGGTCCGCGCCCCCCCGTCGCGGATGCTCTTGGACGCGAAGAGCTTGATGAGGTCCGCTCCCGCCTGCTTGCGCTCGCGGACCTTCGCGCGCAACTCTTCCGGCCCTCCGGACGTCTGGTCGAGCGGCTCCAGCGACGTGAGGAGGCGCGGGCCGGGCAGCCCCCCGTGCTCGATGGCCATGCGCAGGTCCGCGTCTTCGGGCGAGCCCGGACTCTGGGCGGTGGTGATTCCCGCCCTCAGCGTGGCCCAGGCGTTGGCGGCCATGGCCAGCGCGCCCTGCGCCGGCGTCTCGCCGTCACTGGCCGTGTGCAGCTTCCCGGCCGCATTGAAGTGCCACGCGAGGTGGTCGTGGGCGTCGATGAGGCCGGGCAGCACGGTGTACGCGGAGAGGTCGTACGTGACGTCGGCGTTTGCGGCGCCGGCCGTCGCGTTTGCGGACACCGTTTCGATGCGGCCGTCACGCACGGCGATGCGCACGTTCGCGGACCGCCCCCCACGGCCGTCCAGGAGGGTGCCCGCCTGGATCACCACCGTCCGCTCCTGGGCGCGGGCGGACAGCGCGGCGAGGGAGAGAACGACCACGACGGCGTGTCGCATGCGGTCGAATGTATGCGGGATCCGGTCGCGAGGAAACCGCGGCCGCCATAAGATCCGATCCCGTGGCCCGGCCTTTCCTTTCGGCGACGCGCGCCGCCTCGGTGGCCGTGGTGTGCGGAGCACTCGCCAGCGCGGTCCTGCTTCCGCGCGAGGTCCGCATTTCCGCCGGGGGCGACTGGAAGGCGGTCAGCGAGGGGCTGCGCCGCTGGGCGGACCGCGTGACGGTGGTCGCGGGGCCCCGGCTCGTTCTCCATGCGCATGGGTTGTGCGCGCGCGCGGCCGACCTGCGCGTGCTCCTCCGGGCCAATCCGGGCGCGTCACCCGTTCGGTTGCGCGCGTGGGTCGACGGCCGTGAGGCCTGGACGGGCAGCGTGCCCGTGACCCCGCAGTGGCTGACCTTCACCGCTACGCCCGCGGCCGGGGGTCTCGACGTGCTCCTGGAGGCGGACTCCGCGGCGCCGCCCGCTCGCGCGCGCCTGGTCGTCGACGTCATCGCTCTGCGCTTCGATCCGAGTCCCGCCCTGTACGTCGCCTGGATCGTTCCCCCAATGCTCGGAGCGCTCGTGTGCGGGCGGCTCTGGTCCCGCGGACGAAGGTGGACCGCGCTCGGCTGGTCGATCCTCGCCGCGCTGCTCGCCGCGGCCGCAATGGCACAGGCCCTGGAGCCGGCCGCCTGGCTGCGGTTCGACCCCGCGACGCGCGACCTCATGCGCGTGGCGCTGCTGGGTGCGCTCTGGGCCCTCGCCCTGGCCGAGCCTCCGTCGAAGGCGTTGACGGCAGCCGTCATCACCACCACGGTGGTGCTGATCTACGCGCCGACCGTCGGCTTCGGCCTGCTCTCCGACGACTTCCTGTGGGCGCGGCCCTGGACGGCACGCGAGCTGCTCGGGGCCTTCGCCGGGACCGAGGATCCGCTCGGCCGCACCACGGGTACGTACCGGCCGATCGCGGACCTCACCCGGGCCCTGGATCACGCGCTCTGGGGCGTGCGCGCGCAAGGTGCGCACCTCACCAACGTCGTCTTGATGGCCGCCGCCGGCCTCCTCGCCTGGGCGCTGGGACTGCGCTTGCGCCTTGGGCCGCGCGCGGCGCTCGCCCTCGCTGTCGCGTGGGTGAGTCATCCCCTCTCCGTCGCCAGCGTGGCCTGGGTCAGCCAGCGGACGGACACGCTCGTCGCGATCTTCTATCTGGCCACGCTCGTCGTGTTCCTCTTCCCGGGTCCTTTCGGGCGCGGCCGGGCCACGGCGGTGGTGCTGCTGGCCGCGCTGGCCCTGGCCTCGAAGGAGATGGCGGTCACCCTGCCCCTGGCGGCCTGGCTCGCCGATCGCGTGGCCCAGCCGAGCACCGATCGCGAGCGCCGGCGGGCCGTGCTGCGCGTGCTCGTGCTGCTGGTCGTGGGCTACGTCGCGCTGTGGGCGGGGCTTTTCCCCGAGAAGATGCTGCGCGGGGAGACGCAACGCGGCGCGTGGTACGGCTTCGACGTCCACCATCCGGGCGACTGGCTCCGCCTCCTGCCCCTGCTGTACGCGACGATCTTCCTGCCCGCCGGGTACGAGCACTGGTCGCGCACGGCGCTGCGCGAATGGCCGGTCGCGCACCTCGCGCTCGGGCTCGTCGTCGCCCCTCTCGTCCTTTGGGCCGCGCGGCGGTTCGGCCCGCCGGAGAGCGGCCGTGCCGCCGTCCTCGGCCTGGTCTGGCCGCTGGTGGTGATCGGGCCCATCCTGGGTGCGCGCCCGGATCTGTACCGGCTCGGCCTGCTGCCCGCGCTGGCGTTCGCGATCGTGCTCGGTGCGCTGGTCATCATCCTGGAGCGCGCACGCGTCGTGGGGCGCGACTCGATGCCCTTCCCCTCCGGCGCGGTCGGCCTCCTGCCGTCGGTTGCGGTCGCGCTCCTCGCCGTCCTTCTCGTTCCGGTCACCATCGATGCGATCCACGCCTGGCGGCCGGATGGGTTCTTCGCCGCGCGCGCGATCGAGTGGTCGCGCCGGCACGAGGACTGGCAGGCCAGCCTCACGCCGGAGTCGCGGGCCCTGTTCCTCGCGCAGGTGGAGCGCCAGGAGCACGCGCAGCGGCTCCTGGAGGGTGGCGGCTCGCCGTAGAACCTCGGCGGACATCACCCCGCGGGCCAAAGACCAGTTCCGCCTCGTACTGGTTGTGGCGGCGGCAGCGGAGCGAGATGTTCTCGACGGTAGCCGGTCCTCCCATGGCATACGGCCGGATGTGATGGAACTCCAGGAAGGCGCGCTCGGTGCATCGCCGTCCGTCTGGGGCAACGAAGGCGCACTGCTCGTCGTCGCGGCGTGAGACCGCGCGCTTCACGTGTCGCGGGACATCGCGCGAAGGGACAATGGGTGTTCGGAGCTCCCTATCCGTCCCGGGGCGGATAGGACGAGGCGGCCGCGGCTTCGCGGCCGCACCCAGCTTCGTCTTCTCAACTCTCTCGAGCAGGAGGGTGATGGCGCGGTCGAAGATCGCGCCCGGATCGCCGTCCGGGATCTCGCGGCGGAGAAGGGCCTGGACGCGCCGCAGCCTGTCGTGGCTCTCCTTGCCGATCGTGAACTGCACGCGATAGCGCTCGGGCGACGTCGTCTCGATGACCGGACGGCGTGTCGGAGCCGACGGAGCGGTCGGAGTGGCGAGTGGGGGTGTGGGGTCGAAAGAGCTGCCGATTGCCACCTGAACACCGGTTGCTGCTGAGCAAGGCG
>DASTLK010000791.1:0-4198 GCA_035715025.1 Vicinamibacteria bacterium | reverse complement strand
GATGGCCTGGCGAATGCGCGCCAGCGGCGCGTCATCGCGGAACCGGATGCCCCCCGCATCCTCCAGCCCCAGGCGAGCCCATAAGGCCGCCAGATCCACCTGCTGCGCCGACTGCGCCAGGCGCGCATAGAGCGGGCCCAGCACCGGGACGCCGACGGCGTGGTCGGCCGCCGCCAGCGTGCGCTCCACGGGCCAGGTGACGGCGATGCTGCCTCCGGCGTCGAGGATCGCGCGCAGCGCGTCCTCCAGCGACCGCCGGTTGTCCGTTCGCTCGCGGATCTCCACGTCGGCCAGGAGCCAGAACAGGGCGCCTCCCCAGTAGATGGCCTGGAAGCCGCGGTTCGCGTCGAGGCCGCCGGCGCCGGGCACGCCCTGCGGCGTGCGGCGCACGAGGTCGGTCCACACCTCCTCCACCGTCAGGTGGCCGTGGCGGGCGCGCGCAATCGGCTCCACGTAGGTGGCCAGCCCCTCCTCCATCCAGTGCTGGGCGCGCGGGAGGTTGGGCAGGCCCAGGTGGACCATCTCGTGGGTGAGGACCCAGTCCCGGCGCAGGTCGGTCTCGCTGGCCGCGGCGCCCACCCAGATCATGATCGACCCGCCGCCGTTGCCCATCGTGGTGCCGAACCCCACCGCGCGGCGGCCGCCCGGAATCAGGATGACCAGCGCGCGCGGCAGCGGGAACCGGCCGTAGTACGCGGCCACGTCGTCCGCCGCCCGCTCCACCCAGGCCAGGAGAGCGGCCCGATCCACCCCCGCCTCCCCCGGTAGCACCGCCACCTCGACTTCGCCCCCCGTCACGCGGATGTGCGCGGTTTCGAACGGCCCGAAGGCCGAGTACGGCGCCTCGGGGAGATCGGCCAGGTCCGCTTCGTACGTCCCGGGTCCCGCCGGAAAGATCCCGGTGGCGAAGGAAGTGCCCGCGGGCGCCGTCACGCGGAGGCGGTAGCGGCCGGGACCCCGGGCCGCGGGACGGATCAGCCAGACCGAGGGCGCGGCCACCAGCGCGCCGCCCTGCGCGAAAGCGGAGTTGCGATTGCGTGCGCCGCGGGCCGCCTCGTCGAGTTCGAAGCGATAGCGCACCCGGCAGCCGAGGCGACAGGCGGTGGTGCGCAGCGTGTCGTCCTCGACCGTGGCCACCGTCCACGTCCGGCCGCTCGCCACCTGTGCCTCGCGCACGTAGCGACCCATCCCGTCCTCGAACACGAGGCCGCCGCCGGAAGGGCCCTCCGTGAAGGCGGCCTGCACGCGCAGCTCGCGCGCGCCGTCACCGGCCTCGACGGAATAGTCCGCGATGGGAGCGGACGCCGGAGCGGCCGCGACCGGACCCGCGGTGGCGGCGAGCACGAGGGCGACGAGGGACACGCGCATACATGGGAGAGCTTAGCCGGGATCCTCGCCGCGGGCGCGACGGGCGCGGCGGACGATGTCGTCCAGCGCCGCCTTGCGGCCCGGCGCGGCGGTGGCCGCGGCCTCGATGCACACGGCCAGCACGTCCGGATCCGCGATCGCGCTGCTGGTGAGCGACCGCAGGGCGGCCGCGCCCACGCCGGCGTCGGGCGCGTCCGGCGAGGCGGGCAGGGCGGCGATGACCCGCTCCACGTACGCGCGATCGCCCGTGGCGGAGTAGCTCGCCCACAGGTCATCGATGGCGGAGCGCGAATCCACGGGCACGGCGCGGATGTCCGGCGCGGGGGACGCCGCTTCCACGCCCCAGCGCGCGAGCGCGCTCGCGCACGCCTTCGTGCCACACCGCCAGAGCGCCTCCGCGACGAAGCGGCGAGTGCCCGGCGCGAAGGGATGCCCCTCGACCTCGACCACGGCGTCGGGGCTCTTGGCCAGGACGTGGCCGAAGAACGAGCGCATGCCCCCTCGCGCCGCCTCCGCCTCGAGGGTGGACCCGTGTCGCGGCAGCTCGCTCTCGAGCGCCACCAGCGCGGCCACGACGAGCTCCGGGCGGGGCTCGCGATGGTAGTACGTGAGCCACGCTTGAAGCTCCGTGGGGGAATGGAACTCGGGAGAGGGGGCGGCCCCCCCGAACAAGGCGAGCACGACGGCGGCGATGGTCATCGAGCAGCTCCTCGACTGCTCGCCTGCACGAGGCATGCCTAGCCGGCCAGTTCGGACTCCAACCGCTCCAGGAAGAACCCCACGTCGGTGACCAGGCCGACGGCCTGCATCGTTCCGCGGTTCGAGAGCTTGACCGGCACCGACTCCGCCATGTCGACGCACACCGTGCGCACGCGGGCGGGCAGCAGGTTGCCCACGGCGATCGAATGGAGGGCGGAGGCGAGCATGAGGCACATGCCCGCCCCGCGCAGCGCTCCGACGTACGCCTTCTGGGCCGCCAGCGTGTCCGTGATGACGTCCTTCAGGGGCCCGTCGTCGCGGATGGAGCCGGCCAGGACGAACGGGATGCCCTTCTTGACCACCTCGTACATGACGCCGGAGGGGACGAGGCCGGACTCGACGGCGGGGCGGATGCCGCCGGCGCGGTTGACGGCGTTGATCGTCCACAGGTGATGGCGGCTGCCCCCTTCGATGGCGCGGCCGCTCATCTGGCACACGCCCAGGCTGGTCTTGAGGATCGCCTTCTCGAGGTCGTGCGTCGCGAACGCGTTGCCCGTGAGCAGGACGTCCACCCACCCGTCACGCACGAGGCGCGCGAGCGCGACGTCGCCCCCGGAATGGACGATGGCGGGGCCGGCCACCACCACGATCTTCTCGCCCGCCTCACGGGTCCGCCGCATCTCGCGCGCGCTGCCCGCGATGACGATGCCCTTGTTGGTCTCCGCGGAGACGTCGTTCGACATGAAGCCGAACACGGAATAGTCGCGGCTGCGCTCCAGCGGGCGCACGCGGATGCCCGGCCCGCGCAGGGCCACGCTCTCGCCCGCCCGCACCTGACCCTGCTTGACGCAGGTGGGCGCGCCCTCGCGCAGGACGAGCGCGCAGTCCATCTTCTGGTCGCGCGCGGGCTCCCACTTCCCGTCCACGCGCACGAAGGTGTCGAAGTTCGTGGTCGAGTAGAACTCGTCGGGCAGGATCCCGTCCGCCTCCGCGGGCGCGAAGCGGACGTTCTCGACCAGGGTCTTCGCCGCGCGCTTCTTGCCGTGTCCCTTGCCCGGTCCCTCCGCGGTGGCCCCGAGGTAGCTGAGGTCCTCGAGGATCCGGTCCACGGCGTCGGGCGCCTCCGCCCTCACGGCCAGGCGGATGAAGGACGGGGCATCGTTGGTCTTGCCGACCTTGAATTCGAGGACCTCGAAGTCGCCTCCGCCCTCGACGATCCGCGCGAACGCCTTGCGCAGGATGTCCGAGTCGATGAGGTGGCCTTCCATCTGGACGGTTTCTTCGACCATTTCGATTCCAATCTTAACCAACCACTCCGGCCGCCCCGCTGGGCGGGGCCGCCAGAGTGCCGGGGGGGACTGCGGTACGCGGAAACGGATGTCGCTCCTCGTCCCCCCCGGACCCCCTTGTCCCCCTCGAGATCGCTAGAGTTTCGGCAGCGTGAGCGTCTGCTGGGCCTGGTACTTGCCCTTCTTGTCCGCGTAGGAGACCTCGCAGGGCTCGTCGCTCTCGAAGAAGAGGACCTGCGCGATCCCTTCGTTCGCGTAGATCTTCGCGGGCAGGGGCGTGGTGTTGGAGACCTCGAGGGTCACGATGCCCTCCCACTCCGGCTCGAAAGGCGTGACGTTCACGATGATGCCGCAGCGCGCGTAGGTGGACTTTCCGACGCAGGTGCAGAGCACGTTGCGGGGAACGCGGAAGTACTCCACGGTGCGCGCGAGGGCGAAGGAGTTCGGCGGGATGATGCAGACGTCGCCCTTGAAGTCCACGAAGGAGCGGGGATCGAAGTGCTTGGGATCCACGATCGTGGAGTTGATGTTGGTGAAGATCTTGAACTCGTCGGCGATGCGGACGTCGTAGCCGTAGGACGACAGGCCGTACGAGACCACGCCGTCGCGGACCTGCTTGTCCGAGAACGGCTCGATCATCCGGTGCTCGACGGCCATGCGCCTGATCCAGCGGTCGGATTTGATGGACACCCACACCCCCATCAGGAGCGGCCCGAGGCTCCGTGAAGGAGCCAAGGATCCTACGGAATCGCGGCGGGCGGCAAGCGGCATGATCCGAGCGTTCGAACGAGAAACGCTTCAGGTCCGCCGAGGCCGGCGGCCGGAGCGCCCTTCCGGCGGCG